>NZ_JBNYXM010000013.1:0-188223 GCF_051380665.1 Janthinobacterium lyxosi | reverse complement strand
TCCAGATTCGCAGTCGCCCGCGACACCCTTGCCGTTCGGCTAACTCTTCCCCTTGTCGGGCGAGTAGAGGACTTGCACCTCCAAGTAAGTGCGCCCTGCCGGGCGCACCATAAAAAAAACGCCGCTGACCAGTCAGCGGCGTTTTGCTTTGCGGACCCCGGCATTGCGGCCGGGGCTGGCGTCGGATCAATCGTCGGCGTAGATATTGTTGTCCTTGGTTTCCTTGACGAACAGGGTGCCGATCACGACAGTCGCCAGCGCGACGACGATCGGATACCACAGGCCATAATAAATGTCGCCCTTGAAGGCCACCAGCGCGAAGGCCGTGGTCGGCAGCAAGCCGCCGAACCAGCCGTTACCGATGTGGTAAGGCAGGGACATCGAGGTGTAACGGATACGGGTCGGGAACATTTCCACCAGCATGGCGGCAATCGGGCCATACACCATGGTCACGTACAGCACCAGGATGAACAGCAGCAAGACGACCATCGGCTTGTTGATCTGGTCCGGATCGGCTTTCGCAGGGTAGCCCGCTTCCTTGATGCCGGCGCCCAGTTCTTTCTTGAGTGCTGCTTCGTGGGCCTTGCTTTCCGCATCGAAGTTCAGGCCGTCCGGCGTCATGACGGCGTTAAACGAGGAAAATTCCTTCGTGCCGATGCGCACCTTGGCGATGCTGCCGGCCGGCGCGTCTTCCTTCGTGTAGTTCACCGAGCTGTTCGACAGGAAGCCCGTGGCGATGTCGCACGACGATGGGAACTTCTTGGTGCCCGTCATGTTGAACTGGAAGTGGCAGGATGCAGGATCGGCCACTACCACCACTGGCGAGTTCTTCAGTGCTGCTTCCAGCTGCGGATTGGCGAAGTGGGTCAGGCCGTTGAAGATCGGGAAGTAGGTCAGGGCGGCGATCAGGCAGCCGCCGAGGATGATGTACTTGCGGCCGATGCGGTCGGACAGGGTGCCGAAGAACAGGAAGAACGGCGTAGCCAGCAGCAGGGCGATGGCGACCAGCACGTTGGCCGTTGCCAGGTCCACTTTCAGCGTCTGGATCATGAAGAACAGGGCGTAGAACTGGCCCGTGTACCACACAACAGCCTGGCCGGCGGTCAGGCCGATCAGGGCCAGGATGACGATCTTCAGGTTTTTCCACTGGCCGAACGCTTCCGTCAGTGGCGCTTTCGAGGTCTTGCCCTCGGCCTTCATCTTGGCAAAGGCCGGCGACTCATTCATGGCCAGGCGGATCCATACGGAAATACCCAGCAGGATGACGGAGACCAGGAAGGGAATGCGCCAGCCCCAGGCCTCGAAATCCTTCTCGCCGGTCGCCAGGCGGGTGCCCAGGATGACCATCAGCGACAGGAAGAAGCCCAGGGTTGCCGTGGTTTGTATCCACGCCGTGAACGCGCCGCGCTTGCCTTCAGGCGCGTGTTCGGCCACATAGGTGGCTGCGCCGCCGTACTCGCCGCCCAGCGCCAGGCCTTGCAGGATGCGCAGGAAGACGAGGATGATCGGTGCGGCGATGCCGATGGAGGCATAGCCCGGCAGGAGGCCGACGATGAAAGTGGAGCCGCCCATGATCAAAATGGTGATCAGGAAGGTGTACTTGCGGCCGATCATGTCGCCCAGGCGGCCGAAGACCAGCGCGCCGAACGGACGCACGATGAAGCCGGCGGCAAAGGCCAGCAGCGCGAAGATGAAGGTGGTGGTGGGGTCGCCGATGAAAAATTGCTTGGCGATGATGGATGCCAGCGAACCGTACAGGTAAAAATCGTACCATTCAAAGACGGTGCCGAGTGAGGACGCAAAAATGACCTTGCGTTCTTCGGGCGTAATCGGCGTTCCCTTGGTGGAAAATTTCCGTACGTCGGCCGAGCCGGATGGTGTTGCCATGGTTTGTCTCCCTATGTTTTATAGTGAACCATTGCCGCGGTCTTTTTGACCATTCTTGCAACAGCTGGAGCCGAGTGTGTTCTCCGAACCTTACGTCATGCTTGCTTGAAACTTACACGAAGCTTACTGGTGATGCTCGGCAGAACTTTGCGAACGACCGTACTTTAATGTGCTATTCTGCTTCCGCAGATACCATCATTAACCATATAACATTCCCACAAGGAGACACAGCATGAATGAAGCCGTCATCGTATCGACCGCCCGCACGGGCCTGGCCAAGTCCTGGAAGGGCGCGTTCAACATGACGCACGGCGCCACTCTGGGCGGCCATGTGCTGGCGGCCGCCATCGAGCGCGCGCGCATCGAGGCGGAAGAGGTGGAAGACGTGCTGGTCGGCTGCGCCTTTCCCGAAGGCGCCACGGGCGGCAACATCGCGCGCCAGGCGGCCTTGCGCGGCGGCTGCCCCGTGACGACGGCCGGCATGACCGTCAACCGTTTCTGCTCCTCGGGCTTGCAGGCGATTGCCCTGGCGGCGCAGCGCATCATCGCCGGCGAAGGCGATATCTATGCGGCGGGCGGCGTGGAATCGATTTCCTGCGTGCAAAATGAAATGAATACGCATATGGTTCGCGATGTCTGGCTGCAGCAGCACAAGCCGGAAGTGTACTGGCCCATGCTGCAGACGGCCGAAACCGTGGCCAAGCGCTACCAGATTTCGCGCGAGCGCCAGGATGTGTATGGCGCGCAAAGCCAGCAGCGTGCCGCCGCGGCCCAGGCCGCCGGCCTGTTCGACGCGGAAATCGTGCCGATGACCACCATCATGGGTGTGGCCGACAAGGTCAGCGGCATGCTGGTCTCGCGCGAAGTGACGATCTCTGCCGATGAAGGCATCCGTGCGGACACGACCTACGACGGCGTGGCGAAGATCCGTTCCGCTATACCGGGCGGCGTCATCAGCGCCGGCAATGCCAGCCAGTTTTCCGATGGCGCGGCTATGGCCATCGTGATGAACGCGAAAGTGGCCGAAGCGAAAGGACTGCAGCCGCTGGGCATCTTCCGCGGCTTCGCCGTGGCCGGCTGCGAACCCGATGAAATGGGCATCGGCCCCGTCTACGCGATTCCGAAATTGCTGAAAAAGGCGGGTTTGACGGTAGCCGACATCGGCCTGTGGGAACTCAACGAAGCGTTCGCCGTGCAAGTGCTGTATTGCGCCGACACCCTGGGCATCCCCATGGAGCGCCTGAACGTGAATGGCGGGGCGATTGCCGTCGGCCATCCGTACGGCGTGTCGGGCGCGCGTTTGACGGGCCACGCCTTGATCGAAGGCAAGCGCCGCGGTGTCAAATACGTGGTGGTGACCATGTGCATCGGCGGCGGGCAGGGTGCGGCCGGCCTGTTTGAAGTGCTGTGAGGTAGATTCAACCCAGTCTGCGGGCGGCTTCCAGGGCCGCCCGTTTGCATTCCACCGGTGCGCTCTGCAAAATACGCCGATAGCGGGTACAGTAATGCTTCATTAATAAACAAGCAGCCTGCCACCATGATCAAGCACATCGTTTTCTGGAAGCTCAAAGACCACGCCGAAGGCGCCGACCGCGCCACGAATGCCTTGAAACTGAAAGCCTTGCTCGATTCCTGTTCGGACCTGGTGCCCGGCATCCTGAAATTCGAAGCAGCCGTGGCCCAGCCCGGCCTGGAAGCCACCTACGACATCGTCCTGTACAGCGAGTTCGCCAACCGCGAAGCGCTCGATGCCTACCAGAACCATCCCGAGCACGTGAAAATCAAGCCGTTTTTTGGTGCCGTACGAGAAGCGCGGCAATGCATGGACTACGAAGTGTAAATCCGGGGTCTGACCCCAGCTCTTGCGTTACGGGCTAAATTCTGAATTTCACCCCACAAACAGGATCCCATATGACCACCTACCAACGCATCGTCCTCGCCTCGCGCCCCACGGCCGAAGTCCAGCCGGCACATTTTCGTCTGGAAACTAACGATATTCCCGCCATCACGGAGGGCCAGCTGCTGGTGCGTAACCAGTACCTGTCGCTCGATCCCTACATGCGCGGGCGCATGAGTGCGAATAAAAGCTATGCGGCGCCGCAGGCGCTCGATGAAACCATGATAGGCGGCACGGTGGGCGTGGTGCTCGAATCGAAGCATCCGAAGTTCGCTGCCGGCGACACGGTGGTGGGCACCCTGGGCTGGACGGAAGTGGCCGTGTCGGATGGCACGATGCTGCGCAAGGTCGACACGACGCATATTCCCGCCTCGGCCTACCTGGGCGCCGTCGGCATGCCCGGCATGACGGCCTGGTATGGCTTGAACCAGATCATGGTGCCGAAAGCGGGCGAGACCGTGGTCATGTCGGCCGCCAGCGGCGCCGTGGGCAGCGTCGTGGGCCAACTGGCGAAATTGAAAGGCTGCAGGGTGGTGGGCATCGCCGGCGGCGCCGACAAGTGCGCATATGTTGTCAAGGAGCTGGGTTTCGATGCCTGCGTCGACTACAAGGCGGGCAAGCTGACGGCCGACCTCGAAGCGGCCACGCCGGACGGCATCGACGCCATCTTTGAAAACGTGGGCGGCGCCATCTTCGATGCAGCCCTGGCGCGCACCAACGCCTTTGGCCGCGTGGCCGTGTGCGGCTGGATTGCCGGCTACAACGGCGAGCCGACGCCGCTCGACAATGCGCGCCTGATCCTCACCAACCGCCTCACCGTGCGCGGCTTCATCGTCTCGGAACAGCCGGAATTCTGGCCGCAAGGACTGGCGGAACTGGGTACCTTGGTGGCGACGGGCAAGCTGAAATTCCGCGAATCCGTGGCCGACGGCCTGGCCAGCGCGCCGGAAGCCTTCATCGGCCTGCTGAAAGGGCGTAACTTCGGCAAGCAATTGGTGAAGCTGGGCTAGCCCCCTATGAGGGGCGGGCCGTGCGACAATTGCAGCCCGTCTTTTATTACCAGCCACCATGACTAAGCACACCATCCGCCTCGGCGACTGGGCCACCCTGGGCCTTGATGCCACCGCCATCCGTTTTGAAGTTTTCGTCGATGAGCAGAAAGTGCCGGCCGAGATCGAACTCGACGACATGGACGCTGTCTGCCTGCACGCCGTTGCCTATGACGACACCGGCAACGCCATCGGCACGGGCCGTTTATTGCCAGATGGCCATATCGGCCGCATGGCCGTGCGCCAGCCGGGCCGCGGCACGGGCGTGGGCGGTGCCATCCTGCAATTGCTGATGGAAAAGGCGCGTGAACGGGGAGATGCAGCGGTGGTGCTGAACGCGCAAACCGTGGCCGCGCCATTCTATGCGCGTCACGGTTTCGTGCAGCAGGGGGATGTATTTGAAGAGGCGGCGATTGCGCATGTGGAGATGCGCTTGCAGTTTTAACTGCTGGGGTCATACCCCAGCTAACGTTGGCGCAGAGCTTTGCGTTAGCGGTATTGAGGGTCTGACCCCGGATTTCAATTCTGCGCGTGCGACTGGCGCCATTTATCCAGAATCACGGCCAGCACGATCACGACACCTTTCGCCACATACTGCCAGAATGACGACAGCCCCAGTATCGTCAAGCCATTGTTCATCACGCCGATGATCAGCGCGCCGATGACGGTGCCCCAGACGGAGCCCACGCCGCCCATCAGGCTGGTGCCGCCCAGCACGACGGCCGCGATGGCGTCCAGCTCATAGCCCGTGCCCCAGTTGCCGTTGGCCGCATACAAACGGCTGGCCGACATGGCGCCGCCCAAGCCCGCGAACAGGCCGCTGATCGTGTAGACAAACATCAACACGAGACCGACCTTGATGCCCGTCAAACGTGCCGCCTGGATATTGCCGCCGACAGCGTAGATATGCAGGCCCAGGGTCGTCTTGCGCAGGATGAACCAGGTCAGCACGACGACGGCCGCGGCCAGCCAGATCAGCCAGGGAATGGCCAGGAAGCTGCCGTTGCCCATCCATTCGAAGCTGGGGATTTCCGTGTTCAGCACGCTGGTGCCATCGGCCAGCAGATAGGCGGCGCCGCGCAGCGCCGTCATGGTGCCCAGCGTCACGACGAAGGGATTGAGGCCGACGAGGGCCACCAGCACGCCGTTCAGCGCGCCCAGCAGCAAGCCGACGATCAAAAACGTGGGGATCGAAAAGCCGGCGAACTGGGCCGACAGCGACATCAGCATGCCCGCCACGGCCGAGACGGCCAGCACGGAACCGACGGACAAATCGATGCCGCTGGTGAGAATGACGAAAGTCATGCCGGAGGCCAGCACGATGTTGATCGATACTTGGCGGAAGATATTCATGGTGTTATTGCTGGTCATGAAGGTGGACGTGCCGTCGGCCGAGAAATACACGGTCAGGCCGTACATGGCCAGGTACAGCACGACCAGCACGGGCAGCATGCCCAGGCGGCGCATCAGGTTCGAGGCATTGAAGGGTTCGCCGGCGCGCGCGGCGCCGCTGGTGGTACTCGTTGTCATGGTCAATCTCCTGAATGATTATGCTAATGCGTATTCTTATGCCGCTTCCAGCTGCGTGGCGTAGGCGAGGATGTTTTCCTGCGTGATGTCGTCGCCCGTCACTTCGCCCGTCAGCCGTCCCTCACACATCACCATCACCCGGTCGCAGATGCCGACCAGCTCGGCCAGTTCGCTGGAAATGCACAGCACGGCCGTGCCCGCGTCCGCCAGCTGGTGGATGATCTTGTAAATTTCGCTCTTCGCGCCCACGTCCACGCCCCGCGTCGGTTCGTCGAGGATCAGCACTTTCGGCGCGATGGCCAGCCAGCGCGCCAGCAAGACTTTCTGCTGGTTGCCGCCGGACAAGCCTCCCACGATGCCTTCCGGGCCGGACACCTTGACGTTGAGGTTGGCAATCGCCTCGCGCGTGAGCTGCGTCAGGGCGCCACGGTTGACCACGCCCGCCGTGGAATGCTGCGAGAGGATATTCATCGACATGTTTTCCATGGCCGACAATTGCATGAACAAGCCCAGGCTCTTGCGGTCTTCCGGCAAGTAGCCGATGCCGTGGCGGATCGCCGCCAGCGGCCGCTTGATGTGCACTTCCTGGCCATCGAGCCACACTTGCCCCGATTGCTTCTTGTCGGCGCCAAAGATCAAACGCGCCAGTTCCGTGCGGCCCGCACCGACCAGGCCGGCCAGGCCCGTCACTTCGCCCGCATGCAGGGCAAACGAGGCGGGCTTGACCTTGCCGCCGCCCACGTTTTCCACGCGCAAGCGCTCGGCGCCCCGCGTGGTACGCCGCTGGTGCGAATAAAAGTCGTCGGCAGGGCGGCCCACCATCATTTGCACGACTTTCTTTTGATCCAGCTCATCCTTGCCCAGTTCGCCCACATAGGCGCCGTCGCGCAGCACCGTGATGCGGCGCGCCAGGCGTTCCACCTCGGCCATGCGGTGGCTGATGTACAGCACGGCCAGGCCCTTGTCGCGCTGCTCTTCGATGATGCGGAACAATTGTTCGGTTTCCCGGTCGGACAGGGCGGCAGTGGGCTCGTCCATGATGAGGATGCGGCTTTCGTGCACGAGGGCGCGGGCGATTTCCACCTGCTGCTGCTCGGCAATCGACAGGGCCGATACCATGGTGTCGGCATCGAAGCGGGAACCGAGATCGGCCAGGATGGCATTCGTGCGCGCGCGCATTTCGCCGCCCTTGACGGTCCAGAACGGTCCTTGTGGCTCGCTGCCCATGAAGACGTTCTGCGCCACCGTCATGTTCTTGGCCACGCTGAGTTCCTGGTAAATCAGGTTGATGCCCAGCGCGCGGGCCTCGCCCGGGTTGCGGATCTTGATCGGCTTGCCGTCGAGAATGATCTCGCCCGCATCCGGCGTGTACACGCCCGAGAGGATTTTCATCAGGGTGCTCTTGCCGGCGCCATTCTCGCCCATCACGGCATGGATTTCGCCGCTGCGCACCGTCAGGTGCACGCCGCGCAGCGCGCGCGTGGCGCCAAAGCGCTTCTCGATGCCGCGCATTTCAAAAATAATATCGTCGCTCATGACTGTCCTTCCTTGCTGGTGAAACTGGCGCCGCCGGCCTGCGGGCAGGCGGCGCCACGTGGTTCAGGTCAGGCAGATCAGTTCTTTACCCAGCCCGTATAGGTGGCGACGTTTTCCTTGGTGATGGCCGGGGTCGGCAACAGCACCATGGTCTGTTTCGGTGTACGGCCATTCATGATGTCGTAGCCCATCTGCACGGCGTCAGTGGCCATGCGGTAGGGGTTTTGCGCCGAGGTGGCGGCAAACAGGCCGGCCTTGTTTTTCAGGGCATTCTGGCCGTCGGGTGCCCCATCGACGGCCGTGATCAGTTTCACGTCCGTGCGCTTCGATTGCTTGATCGCCAGTTCGGCGCCGATGCCCGTCGGATCATTGATGGCGAATACGGCGTCGATCTTCGGATGGGCCGTCAGCAAGTTCGACATCACGGTCATGCCGCCATCGCGGCTGCCGCCCGCGTTCTGGTTGTCGGACAGGATCTTGATATCCTTGAACGCGGCCAGGGTTTTCTTGCAGCCGTTGACGCGGTCGATCACGGATGTGACCGGCGGGCCGTTGAGGATCACCACATTGCCCTTGCCGCCGATCTGCTTGGCCAGGTAGGCGCACGAGACGTCGCCAGCCATGGTGTTGTCGGACATCACGGTAGCCGAGGCGCCCACGGCGCCTACGTCGACGGCGATCACGACCACGCCCGCATTGCGCGCTTTCTTGATGGCTGGCGCGATGCCCTTGGAATCGACGGCGTTCAGGATGATGATGTCGGTTTTATTGGCGATGAAGTTCTCGATCTGGTCCACCTGGGTGTTCAGGTCATACTTGCTGGACACAGTGGTGACTCTCACGCCCGGGCCGCCCAGCTTTTTCGCGCTTTCTTCCGCGCCGCGGCCAATGGCCACGAAGAAGGGGTTGGCCAGGTCTCCCACGCTGACGCCGATCGATTTCAGCGGTTTGTCGGCGGCAAAAGCGCCGCAGGCGGCGGACAGCAGCAGGGTGGCGGTAATGACTTTTTTCATGAGGATCTCCAAGGGTTTTTATTGTAAAAACAAACGGTGCTACGGTGAAAACTTAGTGACTGCGCAATTTCTCGATCATGGCGTCCAGCTTGCCCGCATCGACGGCAAAGCCGCGGATGCCTTCGGCCAGCTTTTCGGTCGCCATCGCATCGTCGTTCAAGGCGTAGCGGAATGCCGTCTCGTCATACGTGACGGTCGGTTGCGCCGCGCCCAGGTCGCCGCCCAGGGCGCGCTCGAACGGTACGCTTGATGCTTCCAGCTTGGCCAGCAAGTCCGGGCTGATGGTCAGCAAGTCGCAGCCGGACAAGGCTGTGATCTGGCCCACGTTGCGGAAGCTGGCGCCCATTACTTGCGTGGCGATGCCATGTTGCTTGTAGTAATTAAAGATGCGCGTGACCGATTGCACGCCCGGATCGTTGGACAGGCTGCGCGCCGCTTCGTCCCATGCCGCGCCCAAGGACTTCTTGTGCCAGTCGTAGATGCGGCCCACGAACGGCGAAATCAGGCGTACTTTGGCATCGGCGCAGGCGACGGCCTGGCAAAACGCGAACAGCAGGGTCAGGTTGCAAAAGATGCCATCTTTTTCCAGTTCGCGCGCCGCCTGGATGCCTTCCCAGGTGGCCGCGATCTTGATCAGCACGCGCTCGCGTTTCACGCCTGCTTGCTCGTACAGGGCGATCAAACGGCGCGCCCGGGCCACGGTGGCGGCGCGGTCAAAGCTCAAACGGGCATCGACTTCCGTCGACACGCGGCCCGGCACGACCTTTAAAATTTCCAGGCCGAAGCGCACCAGCACTTCATCGACGATGTCGTCCAGAGTAGCGGCTTTGTGCGCGGCGACCGTGCTTTCCAGCAAGGGCGCGTAATCGGGCTGCAGCACGGCCTTTAAAATCAGCGACGGGTTGGTGGTGGCGTCTTGCGGGGCAAAACGGGCCAGTTGCAAGAAGTCGCCCGTGTCGGCGACGACGGTGCTGTATTGCTTCAATTGCTGCAGTTGATTCAGTTGATTCATTGCTGCTTATCCTTTGCTGAGTTGGTGCAAGGCTTGCACGGCGGGAAACAGGCTACGGTAGCGACCGTAGCGCAGGCTCAAGGCTGCGCTGCGCGCGGCATCGGGCAGGAAAGTATTTTTGATGGGCAAGCCCTGCGTCAGCAGGCTGGTGTCGCCGATGGCGGCAAAGCCCAGCTTGGCCGCGCCCAGGCTGGCCGACAGTTCGCTGTTGTGCAGGGTGCGCATTTCGCGTCCCAGCACATTGGCCAGCAGCTGCGCCCAGTACTGGCTGCGCGCGCCGCCGCCCACCAGCATGCAGTGGGGTACCACTGCACCGGTCGAGGTGACGGCCGCCATGGCGTCGCGCAAGGCAAAGGCCACGCCTTCGAGCACGGCGTAGCCGAGCTGCGCCGGCGTGCTGTCGTGGCCCAGTTGCAGGAAGGCGCCGCGTACTTGCGGGTCGTTATGCGGCGTGCGCTCGCCCGACAGATACGGCAGGAACAGGGGCGCCGAGGGGGGGATGGCCGTATCGAGCGGCAAGCCCGCTTCCACCAGCGCCAGCAGGGCCGCCTCGTCGGGCTGGCCCAGCACGTTGGTCGCCCAGCGCAGACAGCTGGCGCCCGACAGGATCGCTCCCATCGCATACCAGCGCCCGGGCAGGGCGTGACAAAAGCTGTGCACGCCGCCGGCCGGGTTGCCCAAAGGTTGTTCGGTGACGGAAACGATGGCGGCGCTGGTGCCCAGCGAGATAAAACTGTCGCCGCCGTTGACGGCGCCGATGCCCACGGCCGAGACGGGATTGTCGCCGCCACCACCGGCCACCACCACGTTCGCTGGCAATCCCAGCTGGTCGGCGATGGCGGCCAGCACGGTGCCCGTGGCCGCATCGCCTTCGGCCAGTGCCGGCATCTGTTCCAGTGCCAGGCCGCAGGCGGCCAGCATGGGGGCGTACCAGGCGCGCTTGGCCTCGTCCAGCCACAGGGTGCCGGCCGCGTCGGACATGTCTGTCAGTTTGATGCCCGTCAAGCGCAGGCGTACATAGTCTTTCGGTGACAGCACGCAGGCGATGGAGGCAAAGGCATCAGGCTCGTGGGCTTGCAGCCACAGCAATTTTGGCGCCGTCAGGCCTGCCATGGGCAGGCTGCCCGTCACGTCCGCATACGCGGGATAGTCGCGCGCCAGTGCGGCGGCCTCGGCCTCGGCGCGCGCATCGTTCCACAGGATGGCGGGACGGATCACGCTATCGTTGGCGTCGAGCAGCACGGCGCCATGCATCTGGCCCGACAGGCCGATGCAGGCGATGCGCGCGTAGTCCTGCGGCCAGCCGGCGCGCAGCTGGCCCAGCGCGTTGACGCAGGCGGCCCACCAGTCCTGCGGCGCTTGTTCGGACCAGCCCGGCTGCGGGCGGCTCACGTCCAGGCGCACGAAAGCCTGGCCGCGCACCTTGCCAGTGCTGTCCATTAGCACGGTTTTCAGTTCGGAGGTACCGAGGTCGATACCGAGGGAAATCGCTGGATGCATATTGGTTTGTTGTAAAAGGTCAGGGGCAGCCGCAGGAATTGCGCACGCGCAAGGCCGGCGACAAGCGCTGCACATGCTGGGTGCGGCCCGGGTTGGCGATACGTTCGATCAACAGGTCGACGGCCATGGCGCCCAGCTCTTCGAGCGGCTGGGCCATCACCGTCAGGCGGGGGCTGAAATAATCGGCCCAGTCGAAATCATCGAAGCCGGCCAGGGCCACGTCTTGCGGTACCGCAATGTGGGCATCGCGCAAGGCGTGCATGGTGCCGATGGTCATCAGGTTATTGCCGGCCACGATGGCCGTCGGACGTTGTTCGGGGGCCAGCGCCAGCAGTTCGCGCGTGGCCGCGCCGCTGCGCTCCAGCTTGGAGTCGCCCGAGCGCAGCAGTTCGGGATCAAAAACGATGTTGGCGCGCTGCAAGGCCAGGCGGTAGCCTGCGATGCGCTCGTCCGTCGTGGACAGGCCGGGCGCGCCCGCGATGAAGCCGATGCGGCGGTGGCCGTGGGCCGCGATCAGGTGCTGCACCAGCTGCGCTGTCGCCTCGATGTTTTCTACGCCCACCTGGTCGAACGGTTGCGCCGACATGCGGTCGACCAGCACGGAAGCGATCTTGTTGCTGGTCAAATAGTCGAGGGTACGGTTATGCGGATCGCCCGAGGGCGCCAGCACGATGCCGTCGACCCGGCGCTGGTGCAAGTTCTGCACCACTTTGAGTTCTTGCGCGGGATCGTCATGCGTATCGGAAAACAGCATCATCAAGCCGTGGCGCGTGCAGGCCGCCTCGATGGCGCGCACGGTTTCGCTGAAGTAATGATTGGTGAAGGCGGAAATGGCCACGCCGATGGTGCCCGAGGACGAGCCGGCCAGCGCGCGTGCCAGCATGTTCGGCACATAGCCGATCTGCTGCATGGCCGCGTTGACGGCGGCGACGGTTTTCGGGCTGACCTTGCGGGTACCGTTGAGTACGTGTGAAACGGTCGACAGCGATACGTCCGCCGCGCGCGCTACATCTTCCATGGTGGCCATGGTGTCTCCTGATGGTTTCTTATTATTATGTGTTGCGATTGGGGGCGGCTGTGTCGCCGCGTTTGAATCTATCGTAAACAAAAGAAAGCGCTTGCGCAAGCGCTTTCTTTTTTTGCGCGAACGATATTTTGCCAAGACAAGGAAGCCGTGCAGGAGGGAATGGATACGGAAAACAGGGCGGAGCCGGACGGTGCCGGCCCCGCAAGAATTACTGAATTACCAGCTCATGCAGTTCGCCGGGAGAATCCGGGAACAGTTTCACGACGGTGGAAGTGCGCGTGCCGTAGCCCGGGGCTTCGATGCAGACGGCGGAGAGTACGCGCTCGAGGTCGAGCGGCACGCCCGTGTCGGGCAGGCGGAAGTCGGGCGCGCGCGTGGTGTCGGCCAGCATGTCGAAATAGGCGTCGTCGGGTGCACCCTGGCACAGCAGGCTGGCGAACTGGGCCTTGGTCTTCAAGACTTTCGGCCACGGCGCGTCCAGCAGGGCGTTCGACAGGCCGTAGATGCCCGGTTCCAGCGGCTGGCCATTGCGCGCATCGCCATCGCCGCGGTTGGAAAACCAGATCAGCGTATGCGCGTCGCCCAGCACCAGGTTGAAGCCGTTGTAGGCTTTGCATCCGGGGCGGATTTGCGCGATGTAATCTTGTGGCGACATATTGCCGGCCAGATAGTCGGCCACCAGGGCGCCGCGCGAAGGGGCGTCCGGGTTGCGGTCTTGCGGGCTGCGGATGTTGGTGATGGCGGCAAAGCGCGAGCTGCCGCTGCCGGCCTGGGTGATGCCCATCCAGCTGCCGCCCGCCTGCAGGTCACGACCCGCATACACTTGCGGGTGTTCGGGCCAGGCGCCGGCGGGGGCGCTGGCGCGTTCATAGAATTCGTCGCGGTTGGCGGCGGCAATCAGCGGGATGTGCGGATTGACTTTCCAGGCAAAAACGATCAGGCACATGGAGGCAAATCCATGAACACTTCCATATGGCGCGCGCCGGCCGTCAGGGCCAGCAAGCCCGCCTCGTCGGCGGCAGCGGCCAGCAGTTCGGCAAAGCCTTCACCGACGACGGGATAGATTTCCATCCACGTCTGCAAGCCATCCTTCACTTCCGGGCGGCGCTTCAGTTGCGGCGCCACGCCAGAGGCAGCGGCCAGTTTCGCTTGCATGGCGCGCACGCGCGCTTCCAGCGCCTGAGCGTGCTCTTCCTTTACCTGATAGTAAATGTACAAATCTTTCATGGCATTCTCACAAATCGAGTGCGTCGAGCACGTAAGGCATGGGCAGGAACTGCACGTGAACACCCTGGGCCGAGCCGTAGCGCACGGCGCCGGCTGCGCTTGAACCTTCTGCTATCGCCCCCAACTTCATTTCAACGAGGGCGTCGATACCACCGCTGCCGTTCGGCGCGGCGTTGACGACCATGCCGCAAGGCTGGTCCGGGTCGCTGACGGCAAACAGTTCGCCACCGGCCACTGCCGCTGCGTCAGCGATGCTGACGAGGGTAGTGCGGCGCTTGAGCTTGCCAAGGTACTGGCTGCGCGCGACGATTTCCTGGCCAGGGTAGCAGCCTTTCTTGAAATTGACGCCGCCCAGCAGCTCAAAGTTGATCATTTGCGGCACGAATTGCTCTTGCGTGGCGGCCGTGATCTGCGGGATGCCCGCATGGATTTCCGACAGGCGCCAGCAATCATTGCCGCCTTTCGCCAGCTGTTGCGCCAGTTGCGGCCACACGTCGCGCGCCGTGGCGGCGGAGGTCAGCCATTCATAGCGGGCGCTGCCAAAGGCGTCTGCCACGCGCAGCAGGGTGCCCAGTGCATGCTCGACCTTGCTGAACGGCGTGGCGGGCAGCGCCGGAAACCAGGCGGACAGTGCCGCGCTGGCCCTTAGTCCACCGAGGCCCAGGATGACCTGGTTCGCTGCATCAAAGGACGCATCGTGCAGCTTGGCCTTGGCGCGCAGCACGAACATCTGCAAGCGCTTCTGAATGGCAGGCTGCAGGGTGCGCGGCAATTGCAGATAAATGGTGGTGGCATTGCGCCACATCAGGAAACTGGCCAGCAGCCGGCCTTTCGGCGTGCAGTAGCCGGCCAGGCGCACTTGCTCCTGGCTCAGGTGTTCCACGTCGTTGGTCAGCTGGCCGTGCAGGAAACTGGCTGCCTCGTCGCCGTTCAAGCCGATCAAGCCCTGGTCCGTGATAGCCGCGACAAAACCTTCTTGCAGCTGGGACACTGTCAGGGACTGGCCGAAATCGTGGATAGTGACGGCGGCGATAGGGGCTGTGCTGTCAGGCGCGCCATCGATGGCAGCGGGACGGGCGCCTTGGGCGGTTAAAAATTGATTCCAGTTATTCATAATTTCCATTAGATCAGCGATTAAGCATTATCATTACGGGTTCATTATAGTGATGTCGCGCAGATTGCGTCGGCAGCGGCAAGATTGCCAGTGTTGGCGCCGCTTTGCGCGCACTTGCTTCACAAATGAACGATCATAACAAGCGCGCGTTGCTCGCCAGCGCCCGCATCACAAGAATCGGAACAATGGCTTTCTTTAAAAAACTTGTAGTCAGTTCAGTCATCGCCGCCATCGGCGTCGGTGGTACTTTTGTGTATTGGGCGCAGCAGCCCATCACCACGGAAGGCGAGGCGATCCCGTTTACGATCGCGCCGGGCAGCGGTGCGCATGCGGCCGGCCAGCAAATCGCGGACGCGGGCGTGCCCATCGTGCCCATCCTGTTCAACATGCTGGCGCGCATCGAAGGCAAGACCTCGAAGATCAAGGCCGGTTCCTACGAGCTGAAACCGGGCACCACGCCACAGCGCCTGATCACGCAGCTGGCACGCGGTGAATTCGCCCAGGAATCCCTGACCATCATCGAAGGCTGGACTTTCAAGCAAATGCGCCTGGCCATGGCCAACCACCCGGGCCTCAAGCATGACACCGTGGGGCTGTCCGACAAGGAACTGATGGCGAAGATCAGTCCCGAATATGTGTTGCCGGAAGGCTTGTTCTTCCCTGATACGTATCTGTTTGCCAAGGGCGCCAGCGAGATGCAGATTTTCAAGCAGGCGCACACGGCCATGATAGGCCGCCTGTCCGAAGCGTGGTTCAAGCGCGATCCGGCCCTGCCATATAAAAACCCGTACGAGGCGCTGATCATGGCTTCCATCGTGGAAAAGGAAACGGGACAAAAGTCCGAACGGGCCATGATCGCCGGCGTGTTCGTCAACCGCCTGAAAACAGGCATGTTGCTGCAGACGGACCCGACCGTGATCTATGGCATGGGCGACAACTACCAGGGCAAGATCCGCAAACGCGACCTGGAAGCGGACACCCCGTACAATACCTACACGCGCGGCGGCTTGCCGCCCACGCCGATCGCCCTGGCTGGCGCGCAATCGCTGACGGCGGCGCTGGCGCCGGCCCGCACGCAAGCGCTGTATTTCGTCGCGCGCGGCGACGGCACCAGCCAGTTCTCGGCCAACTTGCCCGACCATAACCGCGCCGTGAACCAGTATCAGCGCTAATATCATTATCAGATTAAGAGTTTCATGACACAACACTATCAACCCCGCTTCATCACCTTCGAAGGCATCGATGGCGCGGGCAAGTCGACGCATATCGGCTTTGTCACCGATTACCTGCAGCAGCGGGGCGTGACCCTCGTCTCGTCGCGCGAACCGGGCGGCACCAGCCTGGGCGAAAAGCTGCGCGAACTGCTGCTGCATGAAAAAATGCACCTGGAAACGGAAGCCTTGCTGATGTTCGCCAGCCGCCGCGAACACATCGCGCAAGTCATCGCACCCGCCCTGGAACGGGGCGAGTGGGTCATTTCCGACCGTTTCACCGATGCCAGCTTCGCCTACCAGGGCGGCGGCCGGGGCATGGACTTGCGCAAGATGGAAGCGCTGGAAGCATGGGTGCATCCGCATCTGCAGCCGGACCTGACGTTCCTGTTCGACGTGCCGCTGGCCGTGGCCCGCGCCCGCCTGGATGCCACGCGCGCGCTCGACAAGTTCGAGCAGGAGCGATCGGACTTCTTTGCCGCCACGCGCAACGAGTATCTGCGCCGCGCCGCCCAGTTCCCTGAACGCTTCCGCATCATCGATTCCACGCAAAGCATCGCTGACATCCAGGTACAGCTTGCGCAACTGCTTGATGTTTTACTTGAACAAAGCATTGCAACACGCTGATTTACAAGGAATAAAATGACCAGTCCTCTCTATCCTTGGCAACAGGACGCCTGGCAGCAGTTGCAAGCCTTGCGTCCGCGCATGCCGCACGCCATCCTGTTCCATGGCGCGCAGGGCATCGGCAAGGCCGACTTTATCGAGCATTTCGCGCAGGCCTTGCTGTGCGAAGACGTGCGCGCCGACGGCCATGCCTGCGGCGCGTGCGCCTCGTGCGGCTGGTTTAGCCAGGGCAACCACCCCGATTACCGCAGGGTCCGTCCGGAAGCGCTAGAGGACGAGGTGGCCGACGACGGCGAAGAGGGCGATGGCGCGAAGAAAAGCGCCAAGACCAAGACGCCATCGAAAGACATCAAGATCGAGCAGATCCGCAACCTGGCCGACTTCATGAACATTTCCACGCACCGGCAAGGCTTGCGCGTGGTGGTGCTGTATCCGGCCGAAGCACTTAACACGCCCGCCTCGAACGCCTTGCTGAAAACCCTGGAAGAACCGCCGCCGGGCACCCTGTTCCTGCTGGCATCGAACAGCCTGGACCGATTGCTGCCGACGATATTGTCGCGCTGCAGGAAATTTTCCTTGCCCATGCCCAGCCACGAGCAGGCGTTGACGTGGCTCAAGGCGCAAGGCTTGAACGATGCGGACAGCTGGCTGCGCGAGCAAGGCGGCGCACCGCTGGCCGCGCTGGCCCAGTCCGAGTCGGGCGGCCGCGAAGAAACGGAACAGTTGCTGCAAGTGTTGGCCAATCCCGGCGTGGAAGCGGCCCTGAAGGCGGCGGATAAATTGCAGAAGGCGCCGCTGGCGCCGCTGGTGGCATCACTGCAGCGCTGGCTGTACGACGTGTTTTCCGTCAAATTGTCCGGTACCATCCGCTACTACCCGCGCCACCGGCGCGAGCTGGAAGCGCTGGCCGGACGCATCAACGTCAGCCGGTTGATGGCCGCCATCAAGGCCGCCAACGAACGCCGGGCAATTGCCGAACATCCCTTGTCGCCCAAGTTGTTCCTGGAAGACATGCTGCTCGATTACTCTTCCAGTTGCCAATAAAATCAATCACTTGCCTTGCGAAGTTAATCCAAATTATCTCTTGCCCAGCAAGTGTTGACAGGCATTCTTAGCCGCAGGCGCGCGTGCAGCCGCGGTATTGCACTTCACAGGCTTGCTGGCGTTCGGCGCGCCGGGCGCGGAAGGCCTGGGCTTGCGTCGGTTGCAGCTGCTGCGACTGGGGCCCCGTTGCCCGGCCCGCGGCAGCGTAGGGATTGCTGCTGGGCTTCATCGACAAGATGGGGCTGCTATCGTTTTCCGTGGCGCCTTGCACTCGCGCGCGGCAATCCTGGCGTGCCGATGCGCACACGGGCGGGCACAGGCCCGCTTCGGGGATGACCTTGGGCGCGTCGCGCTTGTCTTGTGCAGGCGCAGGCGCTGTCAGGGCCAGACAGGCCAACAGTATCAAAGGGCCGGCAATTTTCAGCATGAACACTCTCCACGTTTGCGTGCGCAACCCCATGGCTGCACACCGGCTGTCCACTCTACATCTTGATAATATTTTTGCCTAGCGCGCCATGGCCGTTTGCCACGCCCGGGGCCCGGTGTTACAGTCAAGGCACTGGACAGCAATGGAGGCGTGCATGAAACGAGTCACTGGCATCGGCGGCATCTTCTTCCACGCGCAAGACCCGGCCGCGCTGCGTGCCTGGTACCAGCGCCATCTGGGCCTGGACGTGCAGCCCTGGGGCGGGGCCGCCTTCACCTGGGCGGACGCCGATGGCCAGCCCACAGGCGGCACCACCATCTGGTCCGTGGCAGCACGGGACGGCGAGCAATTCGCGCCCGGCAAGGCTTCTTTCATGATCAATTACCGGGTCGATGACCTCGATGCGTTGCTGCAAGCCCTGCGCGACGAAGGCTGCACGGTGCTGGACAAGGCGCCCGACTCGGAATATGGCCAGTTCGGCTGGGTCATCGATCCCGAGGGCAACAAAGTGGAGCTGTGGCAGCCACTAAAGGGGCAATAAGCAGGACAGGCGCCAGATCAGCGATAATATCGGCTCAGCTAACTATTCTATTTATTTATGCGCGACATTATTGCTGGATTTCTACGCTTCCAAAAAGAGGTTTTTCCCACGCGCCGCGAGTTGTTCAAGACGCTGGCCACGGGACAAACCCCCAAGGCCCTGTTCATTTCCTGTTCGGACAGCCGCATGGTGCCGGAACTGGTGACGCAGCGCGAACCAGGCGAGCTCTTCGTGATCCGCAACGCGGGCAACATCGTGCCTTCGTATGGACCCGAACCGGGCGGCGTGAGCGCCACGGTGGAATTTGCCGTGTCTGCCTTGAACGTGAGCGACATCGTTATTTGCGGCCATTCCGATTGCGGTGCGATGAAGGCGATTGCCACTTGCGCCTGCCTGGACCACATGCCGGCCGTGCGCAGCTGGCTGCACCATGCCGATGCGGCGCGCATGATCAACGAATCGGTCGAGCATCCGACGGAACAGTCGCGCATCGATGGCATGGTGCGCGCCAATGTGGTGGCGCAACTGAATAACCTGCGCACCCATCCCTCGGTGGCGCTGGCCATGGCGCAAAACCGGCTGACCCTGCACGGCTGGGTGTACGACATCGAGAACGGTTCCCTCGACGCGCTCGACGAGTCGACCGGCCACTTCGTTCCGCTCGCCGAACACCCGGCCTCTCAGCTGTAATCGGCTGCAAGCATCCGGATCTGCCGCGGCAGAGGGCTGGGCCCAGCGCTTCCCCTGCCAGTTTTTGCTCCCTCCGGTACAATCGCGCCTTATGTATATCGATTCCCATTGCCATATCAATTTCCCCGAGCTGGCTGCTCGCATGCCCGAGATCCTCGCCAAGATGGCCGAGAACAAGGTGACGCACGCGCTGTGCGTGTCCGTCGACTTGCCGGACTTTCCCCAGGTGCTGGCCCTGGCCGAGCAGTATCCGCATATTTTTGCTTCCGTCGGCGTGCATCCCGACTACGAGGACACGCCTGAGCCATCCGTGGAAGACCTGGTGCGGCTGGCCGACCACCCGAAGATTATCGCCATCGGCGAGACGGGCCTCGACTACTTCCGCCTGACGGGCGACCTGGAGTGGCAGCGCGAGCGTTTCAGGACGCACATCAAGGCGTCAAGAATCACGCGTAAGCCCTTGATTATTCACACAAGAGCGGCCAGTGTAGACACCATCCGCATCATGCGCGAAGAGGGCGCCGGGGTGTCCGACGGCGGCGTGGCTGGCGTCATGCATTGCTTTACAGAATCGCTCGAAGTGGCGCGCGCCGCCATAGCCATGGGCTTCTATATTTCGTTTTCCGGCATCGTCACGTTCAAGAGCGCGAAAGACTTGCAAACCGTGGCCCTGGAAGTGCCGCTCGAACGCATCCTGATCGAGACGGATTCGCCCTACCTGGCGCCCGTGCCCTTCCGCGGCCGCATGAACGAGCCCGGCTATGTAGCCCACGTGGCGGAATACCTGTCGACCCTGAAAGGCATCCCTTTGGACCAGGTGGCGCGCCAGACGACGGAAAATTTCTTCAAGTTATTCAATCAGTTGCCATAACTTCTTAAGGTCAAACATGATGAAAAAACTCGTCCTGGCGATGCTGCTGTGCTGTGCCGCCGCCAGCCACGCGGCGCCGGAACCGGATGCCTTCTTCCGCGCCGTGTCCGTCAACAACGCCAGCGGCGTGCGCAGCATGCTGGCCGAAGGCATGAATCCGAACCAGGCTGACGCGCAGCGGGGCGACATTCCCCTCGTGCTGGCCCTGCGCGACGATGCGGACAAAGTGTTCAAGCTGCTGCTCGACACGCCCGGTATCGATATCGAAGCGCGCTCGGCCAATGGCAACACGGCGCTGATGATGGCGGCTTACAAGCACAAGCAGGACGCCGTGGACGCCTTGCTGGCCAAGGGCGCCAAGGTCAACCAGAGCGGCTGGACGGCGCTCCACTATGCGGCCTCGGCGGGCGACTTGCCCATCATGAAGGTTTTTCTGGAGCGCGATGCCGTGGTCGATGCGCGCGCGCCCGCCAACGTCACGCCGCTGATGTTTGCCGCCCGCGAAGGGCAGGAAGGCGCCGTCAAGCTGCTGCTGTCCTGGGGCGCGGACGCCAGCCTGAAAAGCGATCATGGCTGGACGGCCGTGCAGTTTGCGCAGGCCGGCGACAAGCCGGGCGTGGTGGCCATCATCGAAGCTGCCCAGAAGGCGCGCGCCGCCCGCAAGTAATGTTTTCAAGCAATGTTTTAATTTCAATACTTTCCATGCCAGCGCTGAAACTGGCATGGAATTGCCTTTCACCTCAGCCCTTTGTTCTCCCTGGCGATTAACGATAATGATCGTGTCGCATTAATCAGGAGATCTTTCGCATGGGCAATCAAACCACCGTCAGGCGCCGGCTGTACTGTCGCCGCCCCTCGCGCAGCCCGTGCGATATCACTGCTTTCTGGAATGACAAAACCGATCGGCCATCGGAGCCAGACTCCAAGAGGACAGACATGCTGAATGAACGAGAAATCGAGAGTTGTTACCTGGGGCAATTTATCCCCGTCCATTACCATCACAATATGTTGATGGACCAGAACCGCATGCACGGGTTCAAGTCGGCGATCGATTACGCGGTAAAACCCGGCATGAAGGTGCTGGAGCTGGGCGGCGGCACGGGCGTGCTGTCGTGGTTTGCGGCCGCGCGCGCCGACAAGGTCTGGTGCGTGGAGTTCAACCCGGACATGGTCAAGGAAGCGCGCAAGATGCTGGCGCTCAATCCCAACGGTGAAAAAGTCGAAGTCGTCCACGCGGACGCCTTTGAATACCTGCCGCCCGAGCCTGTCGATGTGGTCATCTGCGAAATGATTCATGTGGGCATGCTGCGCGAAAAGCAGGTGGAAGTGATCGAATCGTTCAAGCGCCGCTACCTGGCCCGTTTTGGCGGCCCGCTGCCCATTTTCCTGCCCGAAGCCGTCATCATGGCCGTGCAGCCCATGCAGCAGGAATACGACTTCGAGGGTTTTTATGCGCCCATCGTGCAATTCCAGGAAACCACGGCCATCCACCCGGGCGTGCAGGAACTGGCGCCGCCGTCCGTCTACAGCATCATCGACTTCAGCCAGCCGACGGACACCGTGTTCGGCTTTGACGGCAAGTTTGTCGTCGAGCGCAGCGGCACCCTGAACGCCTTGCGTTTCGTCACCAAGAATATCCTGGCCGTGGTGCCCGAGCGCTCGACCACCATCGACTGGCTGAACCACTACATGTGTTTGCCGCTGGCCGCGCCGGTGGCCGTGAAGGCGGGCGACGTCTTGCAGGTGAGCTTCCAGTACCGCGCGGGCGGCTCGATTCCCTCGCTGGAAGCGTCGATCCGCGCGCAAGTCATCTACGATGTCAATCTGCAACCGGTGGTGCAGAACGCCGTTTACGCATAAATATCATTGCATTAAAGGCAGCGCCGCAGGCATTTCGTCCTGCGGCGTTTGTCCATTCAGGGTATATTTCGTCTTTTACCACTGGACAGCTTTATTATCATGGAACAGATCGATCAGCGTTACCTCGTGCAACAGAACAAAATCAGCGATGGCGAGACCAAGCCGCCCGTGTTTGCCAAGGTAATGCGCAGCAAGGAAGGCGCGTTTGAGGGCGTGTCCTTCATCAAGTCGAAGGAAAAGGCCACCATCATGACCATCGAAGAGGCCAACCAGGCGATCAAATGGGCCGCCAACAAGAAGCCCAATGCGCATGAGTACATCACGAAAGTGATTTGCGTCGGCCAATAAGGCGCTCGCCAGCGACCGTTCATCCCCGTTTTTACTCAGTTCATCCCCGCATTGTGCAGTTCATCGCATGGTCGTTGCCGCCCCGGTAGCGCTTTTATATAGTGCTGTCACGGTAGCGGGGCAAGCACGGCTTGCTCCGCACATTTTATTCGAGGGGAACGCGATGCTGGGATTTGTGCTGTGGCTGCTGCTCTTGCTGGTGTGCTGGCCCCTGGCCTTGCTGGCCCTCGTGCTGTATCCGCTGGCCTGGCTGCTGTTGCTGCCATTGCGCTTGATCGGCATTGGCGTGGAAGGCGTGTTCGAACTGCTGCGTGCCATCGTCATGCTGCCGGCGCGCGTGCTGGGTGGCGGCCGGCGCTAAAAACTATGTTTCCCATAAAAAATGGCGCCGTCGGCGCCATTTTCATTTCTGTCACTGTGCTGCTTACAGGTCGACCATGAAACCGGCGCCGATCGATTTCTGCGAATAGTTGTAGTCGATCAAGCTCTGGCCATAGCCGGAGAACAGTTGCAGATAGCCTTTCAGGTTGGCCTTCAATGGAAACGCCCAGCTTGCCTGCATCGAACCATGCTTCTTGCTGAAATTGCGGCGCGCCGTCACGGCATATTCATGCCCCTTGTTGCGGTAGCTCACGCGCAAGTCGCCATGCCCCATGTAATCGGTGATGTCGATATTGTCATTGTCGGTCTTGCCATTGTCGAGACGGTGCCAGATGCGCGTCGTGACGGCCAGGTTGTCTTTTTCCACGCCCAGCTCGGCATACACGCGGTTCCAGCTGCGCGACAGGGTCGACGTCTGGCCATTCGACTGGTGCACCAGGCCGAAGTTCAGGTAATTGAATTCCACACCGGCAAAATTCTTGTTGATCGGCAAGACCAGCATCAATTCCGGCTGATAGTTGGTCTCGCGGAAGGGGCTCGATGCCTTGCGGTTATACGCTTGCCAGAAACTTTGCTGCGTGTAGCCGAACCACATGTCGATGGGCGTGCCGGCTATGTCTTCCAGCAACTTCATCTTGAAGCTCAGCTGGAAGGTCAATTCCACATGCTGGCTCTTGATGCCGCCTGGCGTGAAATCCTGGAACGGTTCGTCGTTGGAGGCGTCGCTGTAATTGGCCAGCAGCAGATAAGTGTCGCGGTGCGGGCGGAAGTTGAACAGGCCGCGCTTCGACGCTTCGTTGAGTTCCCAGGATTGCTGCGTGCGCGAAATCGGCGCTTCCGGTGGCGCCGCGCCAGCTTGCGCGATCACGGGAATGGCGGCGTTGACCGCGTCGGGCGTGGCCACGCCAGGCGGACTGACCGGGGTGAGGGGGGCGGCCTCAGCGGCAGCTGCCAGGGTGACGGCCGCGGTGGCGGGATCACCGCCGGCGGCGATGGTGGCTTTTTCCGCCGCCTTGGCCAGGGTATCGAAGCAGCCCAGGCGGGCGCTGGCATCGCCAAGCACGGCGCAGCGCTGCATCTGTTGTTCCAGTTCGCCGGCCATGGCCAGCGCCGGGGACGCCAGCAGGGAGGAGAGGATTATTTTTCTTAGTCGGATAGTCATAGGCTGAGTGGGGCATGTCATTCGGTGCACACCTGGGCTGGCATGCCGGCGGCGTCGCCTTGCACGATACATCACCGTGCGTCTTGATTCTGATTCATCTTTGTTGGATTAACAGAGTTAAAAGTATAGCCGAAACTCTTGTTTGTCCTGTGCAACACGCGTGCGCGTTAGTATTAGTGTTGCGCCCACGGTAAAAACTGCTCACTGGCTGTCCGCCAAATCGATGTCTGCTACACTGGAAAACCGGGTGCCGGGGCTAGCCAAGGAGATTGTGATGACCCGCAAAACACCTATCGAGCGCTACCGCAACATTGGCATCAGCGCCCATATCGACGCCGGCAAGACCACCACTACCGAGCGCATCCTGTTTTATACGGGGGTCAATCACAAGATCGGGGAAGTGCACAATGGCGCCGCCACCATGGACTGGATGGAGCAGGAGCAGGAACGGGGCATCACCATCACCTCGGCCGCCACCACGGCCTTCTGGAAAGGCATGGCCGGCAACTTTCCGGAACACCGCATCAACATCATCGACACGCCGGGCCACGTGGATTTCACGATAGAAGTGGAGCGCTCGATGCGCGTGCTCGACGGCGCTGTCATGGTCTACGATGCCGTCGGCGGCGTGCAGCCCCAGTCCGAGACCGTCTGGCGCCAGGCCAACAAATACCACGTGCCGCGCATCGCCTTCATCAACAAGATGGACCGGGTGGGCGCGGATTTCCTGCGCGTGCGCAAGCAGATCGCCGCCCGCCTGAAAGGCGTGGCCGTGCCCATCCAGCTGCCCATCGGCGCCGAAGAGCATTTTACGGGCGTGATCGATTTGCTGAAAATGCGCGCCATTACCTGGGACGACGCCAGCCAGGGCGTGCAGTTCAGCTATGGCGAGATTCCCGCCGAACTGCGGGAACAGGCGCAGGAGTGGCATGAGCACATGGTCGAGCACGCGGCCGAAGCGAGCCTCGACATGACGGAACGCTACCTGAATGGCGACACGTTCACGGAAGCGGAGCTCAAGCAGGCATTGCGCGCGCGCACCATCCGCAATGAAATCGTGCCCATGCTGTGCGGCAGCGCCTTCAAGAACAAGGGCGTGCAGGCGATGCTGGACGCCGTCATCGAATACCTGCCGTCGCCCATGGAAGTGCCGCCCATCATGGGCCACGACGAGCACGACAACGAGGTGGAGCGCCATCCGACGGACGAGGAGCACTTTGCCGCGCTGGCCTTCAAGATCATGACGGACCCGTTCGTGGGGCAATTGACCTTCTTCCGCGTGTATTCGGGCGTGGTGAACTCGGGCGACATGGTCTATAACCCCACCAAGAGCGCGCGCGAACGGCTGGGGCGCATCCTGCAGATGCATGCCAACGAACGCAAGGAAATCAAGGAAGTGTATGCAGGCGACATCGCCGCCGCCGTGGGCCTGAAAGCCGTGACCACGGGCGACACCCTGTGCGCCATCGACCACATCATCGTGCTGGAAAAGATGATTTTCCCGGAACCCGTGATTTCGCAGGCGGTCGAACCAAAGAGCAAGCCCGACCAGGAAAAGATGGGCATCGCGCTGAACCGCCTGGCGCAGGAAGACCCATCGTTCAAGGTGCACACGGACGAGGAATCGGGCCAGACCATCATGTCGGGCATGGGCGAATTGCACCTGGAAATTTTAGTCGACCGCATGCGCCGTGAATTCGGCGTGGAAGCGAACGTGGGCAAGCCGCAAGTGGCTTACCGCGAAACCATCACGCGCACGGTGGAAGATATCGAGGGCAAGTTCGTCAAGCAGTCGGGCGGACGGGGCCAGTATGGCCACGTGGTGCTGAAACTTGAACCCTTGCCGCCAGGCACGGGCTACCAGTTCGTCGACGCCGTCAAGGGCGGCGTGGTGCCGCGCGAATTCATCCCCGCCGTCGACAAGGGCATCGTCGAAACCTTGAAGGCCGGCGTGCTGGCCGGCTACCCCGTGGTGGACGTGAAGGCAACGTTGACCTTCGGTTCCTACCACGACGTCGATTCGAATGAAAACGCGTTTCGCATGGCCGGCTCGATCGCCTTCAAGGATGGCATGCGCAAGGCCCATCCCGTGCTGCTCGAACCGATGATGCAGGTGGAGGCGGAAACGCCGGAAGAGTTCATGGGCAACGTCATGGGTGACCTGACGGCCCGGCGAGGCATGGTGCAGGGCGTCGACGACATCCCCGGCGGCGCGGGGCGCATCGTCAAGGCCCTGGTGCCGCTGGCCGAAATGTTCGGCTATTCCACCACTTTGCGTTCGCTGACCCAGGGCCGCGCCACCTATACGATGGAATTCAAGCACTATGCGGCGGTGCCCAAGCATATCCTCGAGCAGGTGGCGGCGGCGGGGAAGGCGAAGTAGGCTCAATGGACCAAATTGGGGACTGCCGCCAGGTGCCGCTGCAATTTGACCAGATATCGGCGCCGCTGTTACATTAATTGCCAGTCCACCAAAACAGGAGAGAGCATGGCCACCGCAGAACAGAAGCAGGAAGGGCAGCACCGCGACAGCAGCGACTTTGTCATCACGCAAACCTTCGACGCGCCGCGCGAACTGGTGTTCCAGTCGTGGGTGGAGCCGGAGCGCCTGGCCCATTGGTGGGGACCTGTCGGCTTTGAATTGAGCGTGCTGGCGCTGGACTTGCAGCCGGGCGGCATCTTCCACTACGGCATGCGCGCCGACAATGGCTACGAGATGTGGGGCAAGTTCACCTACCAGCAGATCGAAGCGCCCGAAAAGATTGTCTCCATCCTGTCGTTCGCCGACAAACAGGGCAACCCCGTGCAGCACCCCGTCAGCGCCACCTGGCCGCTGGAATCGTTCAATACCATGACCCTGACCGAGGAAAATGGCAAGACGACGATGACCTTGCGCTCCACGCCCCACAAGGCGACGGATGAGCAGCATGAGACTTTCAAGCAGGGGTTTGAGTCGATGAAGCAGGGATTTAAGGCTACTTTCGGCCAGCTGGCCCAGTACTTGGCGCGTGTTCAATAAAGAACAGCGGGCCTGAGTCGCGGGCCTGAGAAAATGGCCATGGCCGCGTTGCTTGGGCTTGCCGTACATGCGTACTGTCTGCGCCCGCGCGCCTTGCCCTGGCCATTTTTCAGGCTCGCTGGGCCCGGGGAGCCATGGTTTGAGGCGCGGGCGAGTTCTTGCTGTCGTTGCCATTTCGCGTTTGAGGGACGTCTGCTTGCGCCCCAAAGCGGACTCACAGGGCATAGATGTCCAAAGTAGTGGTGACCTGCGCTGTGCGGCTTTATCGCCCAGCGTACAGTGCGTGCAGGACACGTGGTCGACCGCCGGGTAACGCCCCCCTATCATTTACTTTTTGGGGGATTGCTAGATTTGCTAGGTTTGAGGGATGGTGTATTCCCTGGTGTGGTTTTATTATCACGGCGGCGCTGATCCGGCTGCCCTGTTGATTTTGCTATCGGCTTTGGTCCTGGTTTAAGTGCCATGAATGCTCTCCTTTGTGGTTAAAAAATTACAGTTTGTGCTTACCTTCCAACGTAAAGCGGACGTCAAAATGACGCCTTTGAGATTTCCAGTATGACGCAATAACACACTTTAAGCTAGCTTCACCGGGCTAAACTGGACTGTGGTGAACTTTAGGCGTCCCAACGTCATGAGCATTGTCTGCTTATGGCCGCTAGCGGCCCACGAGCATAACGAATTACCAAGCGAGAAGGGACACGCATTGTCACGTCGACTGGTGGACTTCGCAGGCGCTAGCCGTCCGTAATTACCTATCGATGATTTGCGCTTCCAGTACACTAAACACCGTTGTCCCTGAAATTGAACGTAGCGTTCCATCTCTACCGAGAGGCATGCCTTGCGGGGAGACGTCACGACTCATTGCGCTCGGCATCGCGCTCGCGGCAGCTCAGGGATGCATAGTGCGCCTTGGGAATCTTGTTCTTGATCGCCACTTCGCGCAGTGCATGTGCAAAATCAACATGATCGGTCAGGGTGCAGCGGCTGGCGCGGGCGAACTGTTGCAGATTCTTGATGCTGCCATGGACTTTCAGCGTGATCCCGACGCCGGGGCTGACGCAGCAGCCTATGTATTTGTCGATGTATTCTTCTTCGATCAGCACCAGTTCGTGGCCCATCAAGGGCGCTGGCTTGTCCAGCAGGTAGTAGTCGGTGTAGTCGAAGCGCTGGCGGGGCGTCTTGCTGACCAGACCGGCGTGCTGGTAGGCGCGGATGGCCTGGCCGGACGTGCCCGTGCGCTCGGTCGTGCCCTTTTTGAGCTGCATGGCATGCAGCAAGCCGCTTTCGAGTGACAGGGTGTCGGCGGCGAACGCCATGGCGGAGCTGGCGGCAAGCAGGGTGATGGCGATGGCGCGTTTCATTTCGCCTCCATTGCCAGCATCTGTTTGATTACCGGCAAGATCATCCGCCACGCATTCGACGTGGCCGCGATCTCGTCGTAGTGGCTGGCGCCGGGCAAAATCAGCACTTCCGCATGGTCGCCGGCCAGCTTGGCCTTGGCCGCATAGTCGTGCGCGACGCGGGGCGGGGAGATGGTGTCGAGCTCGCCCGTGGCCAGCACGGTGCGGCTGCCGTTGGGCATCAGGTCGGCCGCGTTGGTGTCGCTGTAGATGTCGGGACGCTCAGTGCTGGCGCTGCCTGCCAATTGCGCGATGTCGCGCTCGCAGCTGGTCTGGATCAACTCCTTTTCGTGGCGCAGGTCGGCCAGGCCGCCCAGGCTGAGGATATTCTTGATCGGCAAATACTGCTCGCGGTACAGGGGACTGGTCTTCGGCAGTTTTTCCCTGCCGGCGATCCATTGCACCAGCTGGCCACCGGCCGAATGGCCCATGGCGACGATGCGGCTGGTGTCGAGCTGGTACTGTGGTGCGTGCTGTTGCAGGCTGTCGAGCGCCGCGTGCATGTCTTCGTAGGTGCCCGGGTAGCCGCCGCCTTCCTCGTCGACCCGCCGGTACTCGACATTCCACACGGCGATGCCTTGCGCCACCAGGGCGCCGGCCATGTTGCGCATTTGCTTGATGCCGCCAAAGGCCACCGTCCAGCAGCCGCCATGCACGAGCACGACGACGGGGAACGGTCCGCTGCCTTCGGGCCGGAACAGCTGCGCGTATTGCGACGGCGCGGGGCCATACGCGATCTGCGCCGTGGGCGGGGGGCCGTTCAGGGCCAGGTAGTCGTCCAGGCTCATGGGGGCGGCGACGGCACCGTGGACGGAGGCGAGCAGGGCGAAGGCGATCAGGGAGGACGGCAAGGAGGTGGGCATGCTGGGGTTCGCTTGAGAAGAGAGCAATACTTTAGCATAGGGCCGCGTTGCCGCTGAGATCAAGCGGTGCGCTGTTTTCCTCTAGAAGAGGGTTGCCCCATGGTATATTTCGGGCATCAGTTTTCCCCATATCGACACGGTGCACGCAAACAACATTCTTTCCTTGCTGGACGCCGAGCATAGTGCGCTGGGCAGTATCGCGGCAGGCGCCGACCCGGCCCATGCATTAGAGCATTTGTTGCTGGCGCTGCAAGACCTGGCCGAGGGCGGCGCGCATGCCTGCCTGGTGCTGATCGACGAGGCCGACCGTTTTTGCGGCTTGTCCGCGCCCAGCCTGCCACAAGACCTGTGCCTGGCCCTGCGCCACGGCGGCGACCAGCCGTCCCCGTTCGGCACGGCCGCCTTTTCCGGTGCGCCCGTGTATTGCGGCGACATCACGCGCGACGTATACTGGAGCGCGGGACGCAAGGAAGCCATGCTGCACGGCTACCGCGCCTGCTGGGTCGCCCCCGTCTTCGGCGCCAAGGGGCATATCCTGGGCGTACAGGGCCTGTTTTTCCAGGCGCCATGCCATCCCACGCAACCCGAAATCGAACTGCTGGCGCTGGCCGCGCGCGTAGCCGCGCACGTCATCGAGCGGGGCCTGCTGGAAAAAGCGCTGCACGATAGCCGCGAACACTTTCATTACGCCATAGAACTCAACACCCAAGTGCTGTGGACGGCCGACATCGACGGCAAGCTCGACTATGTGGCGCAGCGCTGGCGCGAATGGACGGGTTGCAGCGGCCTGGGTCTCAATTGGCTGGAAGCCATCCACCCCGATGACGTGCCCCATTCCCTGGCGGCGTGGAGCGAATCCATGGGCAGCGGCCAGCCTTTCGATGCGGAAATGCGGGTGCGCTGGCAAAACGGCCTCTACCGCTGGGTGCATACACGCGCCTATTGCCGCCTCGACGAGCGGGGCCAGCCCGTGAAATGGTATGGCTCATGCGAGGATATCGACGAGCACTGGCAGGCGCGCAATGCCTTGCTCGACAGCGAAGCGCAGTTCCGTTCGCTGGCCTCGACCATGCCCAACCAGGCCTGGCTGGCGCATGGCAGCGGCGCCACCTACTGGGTCAACGAGCAGGTCTGCGAATACACGGGGCAATCGATGAAGTCCCTGGTGTCGAGCGGCTTTCGCCACTGCGTGCATCCGGACGACGTGCAAGCCACGCAGAAAAGCTGGGAACAGGCCGTCGCCACGGCCAGCGCCTACGAATACGAGTTCCGCATGCGCCGTGCCAGCGACGGCGCTTACCGCTGGTTCCTGACGCGCGCCTTGCCCCTGTTCGACGAAACGGGCAAGGTGCTGCGTTGGGTGGGCACGAATACGGACGTGCAGGAACAGAAGAACGTGCTGGAAAAGATGGCCTACCTGAATTCCTCGCTGGAAGTGGAAATGGCCAACCGCACGGCCGACCGCGACCGCATGTGGCGGCTGTCGACGGACATCATGCTGGTGGCGGACCTGGCTGGCATGATCATCGCCGTCAATCCCGCCTGGAGCAAGATCCTGGAACGCCCGGAAATCGAGTCGCTGGGCATGGATTTCATCAGCCTCGTGCATCCCGACGACCGCATGGCGGCCTTGAAGGATTTGTCGCGCCTGGCGCATGGCGCGCCCACCTTGCGCATGGAAAACCGCTACCGGCGCCGCGATGGCGGCTACCGCTGGATTTCCTGGACGGCCGTGCCGGCGCAAAAGCTGATCCACGCCATCGGCCGCGACGTCACGGATGAAAAAGAGGCGCGGCTGGCGCTGGTGCGCAGCGAGCAAGCTTTATTACAGGCGCAAAAGCTGGAATCGATCGGCAAGCTGACGGGTGGCGTGGCCCACGATTTCAACAACGTGCTGCAAATCATCTCCGGCAATTTGCAGTTGCTGAAATTGACGGTGGCCGACAATCCGCAGGCGGCCAGGCGCCTCGATTCGGCCGCCTCCGCCGTCGAGCGGGGCGCCAAGCTGTCGTCGCAATTGCTGGCCTTTGCGCGGCGTCAACCGTTGAGGCCGCTGGTGACGGACCTGGGCCGCTTGCTGCGCCGCATGCATGAGCTGATCCGCCGCGCCCTGGGCGAGGCGGTTGCCGAGGAAACCTTCATCAGCGACGGCTTGTGGCATACCCTGGTCGACCCGAACCAGATGGAAAACGTGTTGCTGAACATGGCCATCAACGCGCGCGATGCGATGGACAAGGGCGGGCGCCTGACTTTTACCTTGAGCAATGTCACGCTCGATGCCGCCTACGCCAGCCTGCATGCCGATGTGCTGGAGGGGCAATACGTGCTGCTGACCATCACCGATACGGGCCATGGCATGGAGCGCGACGTGATCGACCAGATCTTCGAGCCGTTCTTCACCACCAAGCGCGAAGGCGAGGGCACGGGGCTGGGCCTGTCCATGGCCTACGGCTTCATCCGCCAGAGCGCGGGCCACATCAAGGTGCACAGCGCACCGGGCGCCGGCACGACCTTCAAGATTTATTTGCCGCGCTCGCTGGAAAAGCTGGCCGAGCCACCACCGGGCCTGACTGGCCCCGTACTGGGCGGCAGCGAGACCATCCTCGTGGTGGAAGACGATGCTCCCGTGCAACATACTGTGGTCGACATGCTGCGTGGCCTGGGCTACGACGTATTGCATGCGGACGACGGCGCCTCGGCGCTGGCCCTGCTGGGCACGGGCGTGGCCATCGACCTGCTGTTTACGGACGTGGTCATGCCGGGTCCCGTCAGCAGTAAAGAGCTGGCGCAGCAGGCCCGGCTGCTGTTGCCGGAGCTGGCCGTGTTGTTTACCTCGGGCTATACGCACAATGCCATCATGCAGGGCGGGCGCCTGGACCCGGGCGTGGAGCTGTTGAGTAAGCCTTACCGGCGCGAAGACCTGGCGCGGCGCATCCGCCACCTGCTGGCCGACCGCCGCCTGGTGGGCGCGCCCGATCCGTCCGGGCGGCGCATCCTGCTGGTGGAAGACAATGACGATGCGCGTGTAATGACGACGGAAATGCTGAATATGCTGGGCCATACCGTGCACGGCGTGGCCAGCGCCGAGGCAGCCTTGCCCCTGCTGGCCATGCCAGGCCTGGACGTGCTGGTGACAGACATCAGCCTGCCCACCATGTCCGGCCTGGAACTGGCGCGCCATGCGCGCGTCCACTGGCCGCAGCTGGATGTGGTGTTTGCTTCCGGGCATGACTGGGGCGCCAGCCTGATGCAGGACGCCAGCGCGCGCTTCCTGCGCAAACCGTTTGGCCTGGAAGAGCTGGCCAGCGCACTGAAGGCGCGCCGGCTCGACGTGTACTAAGTTGGCGGCAACAAGGCTTGCTGCAATTGCTCGACGGTAAATGGTTTCACGAGGAAGCGCGCGGCCGGGTCCGGCACGCCGGAATTGGCCGGCGCATGACCGGTGGAAAACACCACTTCCAGCTGCGGTTGCTCGCGGGCCACCTGCTCGGCCAGCTCGACGCCGGACATGTACGGCAGGCTGATATCGGTCAGCAGCAGTTCCAGTCCCGGCGTGTCCAGCAGGGGCAAGGCTTCCTCGGCCGTGCCTACGGCCAGCACCGTGTGTCCCAGCATGGTCAGCAGTTCGCTCGTCATGGCGCGCGCGTCGGCATTGTCTTCCACCAGCAAGATGTGACGCATCCCCTGCCGCATACCCGGCCGCGCCGGCGCTGGCGGCTGCGGCGCCAGTTGCGCGCGGTACTGGTGCAGGGCCGTCACGTGGCGGCCGTTGGCCAGCAGGTGGCGGATGCGCCGCGCCAGGTCTTCGCGCCGGTAAGGTTTACTCAACAACTCGACGCCCGGTTCCAGCCGGCCGCCCTGCATGATGGCGTCCTGCGTGTAGCCCGAGGTAAACAGCACGGCCAGCTGCGGCAGCAGCAATCGGGCCTGGCGCGCCAGTGCCGTGCTGGCGACCTTGCCTGGCATCACCACGTCCGTAAACAGCAGGTCGATGGGGATGCCGCTGCCGATGATGGCCAGCGCGCTTTCGCCATCGCTGGCGCGCAGCACGCCATAGCCGAGGCCGCGCAGCATGTCCACCACCGTCGTTTGCACCTGCACGTCGTCTTCCACGACGAGGATGGTTTCCTTGCCGCCCAGCACGGGGCCGCCCAGCTGCAGCGGCAGCTCCGTTTCCGCTTCGAGCGAGCGCGGCAGGTAGATGCGGAAGGTGCTGCCATGGCCGGGCAGGCTGTCCACCGTCAGGTGGCCGCCGCTCTGGCGCAGGAAGCCGTACGCCATGGACAGGCCCAGGCCAGTGCCTTCACCTTCCTTCTTCGTCGTGAAGAAGGGTTCGAAAATCTTGTCCAGCAATTCGGCCGGAATGCCCGTGCCTGTATCGGAGACGGCCAGCTGCACGTAGTCGCCGGGCGTCACGTCCGCATGGTGCGCCGCATAGTCGATGCCCAGCACGCTGTTGCTCAGTTCAATGGTCAGCTGGCCCTGCCCATCCATGGCATCGCGCGCGTTGATGGCCAGGTTGAGGATGACGTTTTCCAGCTGGTGCGGGTCGACCAAGGCGCGCCAGCAGTCGTCGGCCAGCAGCAAACGCGTCTCGATGCTTTCACCCGTGGCGCGGCGCAGCAGCTCTTCCGTTGCGCGCAGCAGGTGCGTCAGGTCCGTCACCAGCGGTTTCAATGGTTGACGCCGCGCAAAGGCCAGTAGCTGGGCCGACAGCTTGGCGCCCCGTTCCACGGCGGCCGAGGCGCTGGCGATGCGCTTGGCGGCCAGCGGGTCGTCGTCCAGGGTCAGCTGCAGCAGCTGCAGATTGCCGGAGATAATTTGCAGGACGTTATTGAAATCATGGGCCACGCCGCCCGTCAGCTTGCCCAGCGCCTCCAGCTTTTGCGATTGCAACAGGGCCATCTCGCTGTGGCGCAGCGATTCCTGCATGCTGCGCAAGGTGCTTTCCGCTTCCTTTTTCAGCGTGACGTGGCGCCCGGTGGCAAACACCAGGTCACCTTCGGGCGCCGCCACCCACGACAGCCAGCGGTGGCCACCCTCGCGGTGCCGGTAGCGGTTCTCAAAGCTGGGCATGGATTCCTTGCCGACTTGCAGCAAGGCCTGGCGCGTGGCGGCGGCATCCTCGGGCAGCACGAAGTCGAAGAGGCTGCGGCCCAGCATTTCCTCGGGCAGCCAGCCCAGGATGGCGCTGGCGGCCGGGTTGACGGCGGCAAAGCAGCCCTCGGCATCGATGGCTACCATCAGGTCTTGCGCACTGCGCCACAGCCGCTCGCGCTCGCTGTTGCGCGCCGCCAGGTCCGCTTCCAGCTTCTTTTCCACGGTGATGTCGCGCGCGCTGCAATACACCTTCTCGCCCTCGGGCACGGCCACCCAGCTCAGCCAGTGCCAGCCGCCCAGCTTGTGGCGGTAACGGTTTTCGAAGCGCAAGGCCGGCTGACCCTGGTTGGCCGCCTCCCAGGCCGCATGGGTGCGCGGCAAGTCTTCCGGATGGATCAGTTCCAGGAATTTCGTCGTGCGGATTTCCTCCACCGACCAGCCCAGGGTGGTTTGCCAGGCGGGGTTCGAGTGCTCGAAATAGCCGTCGAGGTTGAGCACGCCCAGCAAATCGGGGCTGACGTTCCAGGTGCGGCCGAATTCGCGCGTGCGTTCGGCCACTTGCGTTTCCATGTTGGCACTGAGGGCGCGCAAGCGTGATTCCGCCTGGGCTCGCAGGATGGTCGACCAGGCCCGTTCCGACACTTGCACGGCCAGTTCGATCTCGTCCGCGTGCCACAGGCGCTCCGTGCGGCTGTGCACGACGAACAGGGCCGCCAGCCGGCCATCCGTGGCAATGGGAATGTTCAGGAAGGCACGGATGCCCAGGCGCGCAAACGTGGCCAGCGCGGCCGGCGTGGCCATGCGCGGGTCGCTCGCCACATCGCTGACGGCCAGCACCTGGCCGGCGGCCAGCGCATCGGCCAGGCCGGCGGCATAATCGCCCAGGAAATATTCGCCGACGGCGCCGGGTGCCAGGCCGTCGCTCCACGCATGCTGCAGGGTGGGGCACTGCAGGGTCTGGTCGATATCGAAACAGGCCACTTGCTGGGCGCCCAGACGCTGTCCCAGCAACTGCGCCGACACGGAGAGAATCTCGCCCGTGTCTTGCAGCAAGCGCAGCCGGCGCTCCAGTTGCAGCAGAAAGGCCACGCCGCTGGAGCCGGCCTGGCTGCGGGGGGCAGGGGTGCTGCTCATGCCGGTCTCAGCTGCCGGCCAGCGGCAGGGTGACGCTGAACAGGGCGCCATTGCCGGGCTGGCTTTGCAGGGTGATGGCGCCGCCATGTGCATCGACCAGTTGCTTGGTGATGAACAGCCCCAGGCCCAGGCCGCCCGTGCGGTCCTGGTGCATGACGCGCTCGAAGGCGTCGAAGATGCGTTCCTGGTCGCGCGCATTGATGCCGATGCCATGATCGCGCACTTCGATGACGGCGCTGTTTTGCGTGTGCGCCAGGCTGATTTCCACTGGCTGGCCCTGGCCGTAGCGCACGGCATTGCTGATCAGGTTGACAACGATCTGCTCGACGCGGAAGGCATCCCAGAAACCCTGGATGGGCTCGAAGGCCATTACTTCCAGCACGCTGCCCGTGGACGCCGCATAGGGGCCCAGGTCGTCAGCCACCCGGCGCACGAGGCTGGTCAGGTCGACGGCTTCGCGGCGGATCGACAGCTTGCCGCTGGTGATGCGCGAGACGTCGAGCATGTCGTCGATCAGGCGTACCATGCTGCGGATTTGCCGCCCGTCGCGCGCGACCATCTTGCCCAGCTTTTCCGGCTCGAAGGCGGCCAAGTTGCCCCGCTCCAGGTTGACGGTGCGCATCTGCGTTTCCAGGAACAGCGTGTTTAACGGGGTGCGCAGTTCGTGCGCCACCATGGACATGAATTCGTCGCGCAGGCGCAGCGAGCGCTGCAGTTCAGCCTGGGTGGCGCGCAATTCTTTCAGTAACGCTTCCTGCTGCTGGCGGCTGTGCTCCAGCGCCTGCACCTGTCGCCGCGTTTCGCTGCGCTGCTGGTGCAGGGCGACAAAGACGTTGACCTTGCTTTGCACGGCATTGATGTCGAGCGGCTTGTGCAGGAAGTCGACGGCGCCGCTTTCATAGCCCTGGAAGGCGAAATTCATTTCCTTGCCGGCCGCCGTGACGAAGACGATGGGAATATGGCGCGTCTTTTCCGTGCCGCGCATGAGTTGCGCCAGCTCAAAGCCATCCATTTCCGGCATTTGCACGTCGAGGATGGCCAGCGCGAAATCGTGTTCCAGCAGCAGGGCCAGCGCTTCTTCGCCCGACGACGCCTGATAAACGCTGCGGTCGCTCTCGCGGATCAGCGCATTGAGCGCGCGCAAGTTCTCCGGCAAGTCGTCGACGATCAGCAATTTGGTGCTTGTTTCATTCATCATGTTTCATTCCTGGCATGTGCCGTCCAGCGTAGTGGGAAGCGGCGTGCGACGGTGCACGCTTGCGGTAGAGCTTTTCGGGACCCGGCAATGGCTCGAAGTCGGTGGCAAAGCGCGTGAAATGTGTGCTTTCCTTGCTGCCCAGTCCCAGGAAACCCCGGTGGCACAGCGAGTCGTGGAACAGGCCCAGGGCCCGCTCCTGCAAGGTTTTATTGAAGTAAATCAGCACGTTACGGCAGCAAATCAATTGCGTTTCAATGAAAACGCTGTCCGTGGACAGGCTGTGGTCGGCAAAGTTGATCCTGTCGAGCAGGCGCTGCTGGAAATGCGCGGTGGCATGCTCGACCGTGTAGTACTCGGCCAGCTGGCCCAGGCCGCCTGCAGCCAGGTAGTTGTCGCTGTAGTCGGCCATGCGGTGCAGCGGATACACGCCGCGCGCGGCCGTGGCCAGCGCTTGCGGATTGATGTCGGTGGCGTAAATCGTGCTGCGCCCGAGCAAGCCTTCCTCGTGCAGCACGATGGCCAGCGACAGCGCTTCCTCGCCCGTGCAGCAGCCGGCCACCCAGATCGTCGGTGACGGATAGGTTTTCAGCACGGGCACCACCTGCTCGCGCAAGGCGCGGAAAAAAGCCGGGTCGCGGAACATTTGCGTGACGGGCACGGTCAAAATCTGCAGCAACTTGCCAAAGGCGGCGTCGTCGTCCAGCACCAGTTGCTGCAAGGCGGGCAAGTCGGTGCAGTGGAAGCGCTCCAGCGCCTGATTCAGGCGGCGCCGCTGCGAGGGCAGGGAGTAGTCGCGAAAATCATAGCTGTAGCGCTGATAGATCGCGTCCATCAGCGCATGCAGTTGTGCGTCCGTGGCGCGCTGGGACATCAGCGACGCTCCACTGCGTGGCGTAGGTAGCGTTGCATCACATGCGTTCCATCTTTGGCATCCACACGCGCAGCAGCGAATACAGACGGTCCAGGTCGATCGGCTTGGACAGGTAGTCGGACGCGCCCGCCTGCAGGCATTCTTCCTGGTCATTCTTCATGGCCTTGGCGGTAATCGCAATGATGGGCAGCTTGTTGTAGCGGCCATCGGCGCGGATCAAGCGCGTCGCTTCCAGGCCATCCATGCCCGGCATCATGACATCCATCAACACCAGGTCGATATCGTCCACGCTGTTGAGTTTGCTGATGGCTTCGAAGCCGTTGCGGCCGATTTCCACCACCACGCCTTTTTGTTCCAGCGCATTCGTCAGGGCAAAGATATTGCGCACATCGTCATCCACCAGCAAAATCTTGCGCCCCTCAAACACGCGTTCGCGGCTGCGCACCTGCTGCAGCATGCCCTGGCGCTCGCTCGACAGTTCCGATTCCACCTTGTGCAGGAATAGGGTGACTTCGTCGAGCAGGCGCTCGGGCGAGCGGGCGCCCTTGATGATGATGGAGCGCGAGTATTTCATCAGGTCCGCCTCTTCCTCGCGGCTCAGGTTGCGGCCCGTGTAGACGATGACGGGCGGGAACGAGCACAGCTCTTCATGCTCCATGCGTTCGAGCAATTCGTTGCCCTGGATGTCGGGCAGCTTCAAGTCGATGATCATGCAGTCGAAAATCTGCGTTTTCAGCAATTCCAGCGCTTGCTCGCCCAGCGCCACGGCCGTGATTTCCACGTCGTCGTCGCTGATCAGGTGGACCACGCTTTCGCGCTGGCGTGCGTCGTCCTCGACCAGCAGGATGCGCTTCATCTTTTGCGTGAATTTCGATTCGAGCTTGCGGAACACTTCCTTCAGCTGCTCGCGCGTGCGCGGCTTGGTGGCGTAGCCGATGGCACCCAGCTGCATGGCTTCCTGCATCTGGTCATTGCCGGACACGATGTGCACGGGAATGTGGCGCGTCAGCGGGTTTTCCTTGAGCTGCTGCAAGACCAGCAAGCCCGGGCGGTCCGGCAAGCCCATGTCGAGCAGGATGGCGTCGGGCAGGAATTCTTCCGCCAGGCGCAAGCCTTCGTCGGCGCCATGCGCCACCAGGCAGCGGTATTGCATTTCATGCGCGAGGTCGAACAGGATGCCGGCAAACGAGGGCTCATCCTCGATCACCAGCACGGAACGCTGGCCGGTCTTGAAGGCCGGCACGCTATTCCTGTCATCCTGGAAGGTGGGCAGCGGCACGGGCTTGGCGGCAGGCGCCGCCTTGGACGCGGCGGCGGGCGGCTGCGGCGGTGCGGACGGCACTGCGGCCGCTTGCATGGCACGTTCCGGCATGAGCGCCGGCAGCACCAGGGTAAACGTGCTGCCCTGGCCTGGCGTGCTGGCCAGCTCGATGCTGCCGCCCAGCAAGGCAGCCAGGTCGCGCGAAATCGACAGGCCCAGGCCCGTGCCGCCATAGCGGCGACTGGTGGTGCCATCGGCCTGGTGGAAGGCGTCGAACACCTTCTGCTGCTGGTCGTCGGCAATGCCGATGCCCGAATCTTGCACCTGGAAGCGCACCTGGCGGGCCGCATCGGTGCTCACGTGCAGGGACACCGTGCCCGTATCGGTAAACTTGATGGCGTTCGACAGCAGGTTTTTCAGGATTTGCTCGAGGCGCTGGCGGTCGCTGACGAAGGAGGGCGGCGTGTCCGGTGCCAGCTTGACGTCAAAAACCAGTTTCTTTTGCTGCGCCTGGGCGCCAAACAGCATCTTCATGCTGCTGAGCAGCTCATCGAAAGGCACGGCTTCCGGCGTCAATTCCAGCTTGCCCGCCTCGACCTTGGAAATGTCGAGGATATCGTTGATGAGGGTCAATAAATCGTTGCCGGCCGAATAAATGGTTTGCGCAAACGTCACTTGCTCCGGCGTCAGGTTGCCGCTGGTGTTGTCCGACAGCAGCTTGGACAGGATCAGCGAGCTGTTCAGCGGCGTGCGTAGCTCGTGCGACATATTCGCCAGGAATTCGGACTTGTAGCGGCTGGCCCGCTGCAGCTCTTCGGCGCGCGCTTCCAGCTGGGCGTGCGCCTGGCCGATCGCCATGTTCTTCTGGTCCAGCGACAGCGCCTGCACGGCCAGCTGTTCGTTCGACTGCTCCAGCGCCGCCTTTTGCTCTTCCAGGTGGGCCTGCGACTGTTCCAGCACGCGCGACTGTTCGCCCAGCTCTTCATTGGCCGTGCGCAATTCTTCCTGCTGCACTTCCAGCTCTTCATTCAATTGCTGGGTTTCTTCCAGCACGTTTTGCAGGCGCTGGCGGTACAGGGCCGCTTCCAGCGAGGTGCCGACATTCGCCGCAATCAGGTTCAGCCATTCCTTGGCGTGGGCGCTGACGGGATGCGTAAAGCCCAGTTCGATCACGCCGTTGACGACACCTTCATTGTTGACGGGCGTCAAGACCAGTTCCAGCGGCGCGCCGCAGCCCAGGCTCGAGGTCACGGTCAGATAATTCTCGGGTACTTGCTTCACATGCTTGAGCTTTTTCTCGCGCGCCGTCTCGCCCACCAAGCCTTCGCCCAGCTTGAAGACTTGCTTGTCCTTCACACCCTGTTCGTTGAAACCGTACACGGCCGTGCGGCGCAGGCTGCCATCCTCGTCGATGACGTACAGCGTGGCCACGGCCACTTCCAGCCGGTGGGCGAGGAAGTCCAGCACGTGCCGTCCCAGCTGCGGCAAGCCCAACTGGCCGCTGGTATGGGCCGCCAGCTCCGTCTGCCCTGTGCGCAGCCAGGCTTGCTCCTGCAGCACCTCGTTATCCTTGCCGCGCTGCTCGAGCGCATCGTTGTAGATATCGGACAGGCGCAGCAGTTCGCGCCGTCCCAGATAGGCCAGCAAGCCGGACATGCCCAGGCTGAGGATGAGGAACACCACCACGGCCAGCATGGTGCGACTCTCGGCCGTATCGGCCCGTTCCTGGCGCAGCCGCTGTTCCATGGACAGGAAGGAGAGAAATTCGCGGCGGATTTCATCAAATTCCAGCTTGCCCTCGCCCTGGCGCACGCGCGCGAGGAATTCCTGGTTGTTGCGGCGCTGGGCGATCACGCTTTCCGCATAGGCCATCCACTGGTTTTGCAGGGCGCGGATGCGGCGCAGGCGGTCCGTCTGGATGGGGCTGTCGGACACCAGGTCCAGCAGGGTAGTCATTTCCACAGCGATCTTGGCCTTGCCCGATTTGTACGGCGCCAAAAATGTCTCGTCGCCCGTCAGCAAATAGCCGCGCATGCCCGTTTCCAGGTCGACCGACAACTTCATGACTTCATTCGCATTACCGATCACCCGCTCGGAATGCTCGACCGAGCGCAGGGCCGAGAGCAGATAGGCGATCAGGCCGACAAACACGAGGGCTGTGGCGACGCCGATGACCAGCGGCAAGGTCACGTTGCGGGCGAGGATGCGGCGAAAGCTGAAGGAATCGATCGGTGTCTTGGTATTCATCATGTCCGTGTAAGGCTGTCGCGAAAAAGCAATTTTAATTGAAATGCAAGTTTTCTGGTGGTCAAGCAAAGTGTGCGCTAGCATAACAGCCTTGCGGACAATTGCCGACTCGCAAGGTCATGCAATGCGGGGCAGCGCACAGATGAAAGTGAAGGGAAAATCAAGCTGGCCACGATGAGGCGGATCAAAGAGATTGGCCGTTCGCATCCTAAGAGGCAGGTGGTGGCGTCTTTGCGGGCGGCAGCTGGCGATACAGTGAGCGTGGTGGCAGGCTGCCGCGGCGGCATAAAAAAACGCCGGACGGTGCCGGCGTTTTTCAGTGCTTTGTGCGCTGCCCTCTATATATATATATCAGTCGCGGATTTCCAGCGCCCGGTTCAGGCTCAGGGCGGCCAGCGAGGCGACGGCGCCTGACAGTAGGTAGAAGCTGACATAGGCGAGGCCGAAGTTGGCTGACAGGCCCAGCGCCACCAGCGGGGCGAAGCCGGCGCCTACCAGCCAGGCCAGGTCGGACGTCAGGGCCGCGCCCGTGTAGCGGAAGCGGGCAGGGAAGTTGGCCGTCACGGCGCCGGCTGCCTGGCCGTAGGACAGGCCCAGCAGACTGAAGCCCACGAGGATGAAGACGTCCTGGCCCGTATTGCCGCCGCCCATCAGGGTCGGTACGAAGGCGCTGAAGATGGCGATCAGCACGGCCAGCACGCCCAGGGTGGTGCGGCGGCCGAATTTATCGGCCAGCAAGCCGGAAATGACCACACCGACGGCGGCCAGCACGGCGCCAATCATCTGCACTTGCAGGAAGTCCGATGCCGAACGCGTCTGGTAGACGGAAATCCACGACAGCGGGAACACGGTGACCAGATGGAACAGGGCGTAGCTGGCCAGCGCGGCGAGGGCGCCGATCAGCACGTTGCGGCCCTGGCCGCGGCTCATTTCAAACACGCTCACGGGCTGCAGTTCGCGTTCGTCCAGCAGGCGCGCATATTCATTCGTCGACACCAGGCGCAAGCGGGCAAACAGGGCGACCACGTTGATGGCGAAGGCCACATAGAAAGGATAGCGCCAGCCCCAGTCGAGGAAGTCTTCATCCGTCAGGGTGGTCAGCATGAAGCAGAACAGGCCGGCGGCGATCAGGAAGCCGACGGGCGCTCCCAGCTGGCCCAGCATGGCGTACCAGCCGCGCTTGTTTTCCGGCGCGTTCAGGGCCAGCAGCGATGGCAAACCATCCCACGAACCGCCCAAGGCCACGCCCTGGCCGATGCGCAGCACGGACAGCCAGATGATGGCGGCAAAGCCCAGGTGCGAATAGGTCGGCAGGAAGGCGATGCCGGCCGTCGACACGCCCAGCAGGAAGAGGGCGATCGTCAGCTTGGCGCTGCGGCCCATGCGGCGCTGGATCTCCATGAAGATCACGGTGCCGAACGGACGGGCGATGAAGGCAAACGAGAAAATCAGGAAGGCATATAATGTGCCCTCCAGGCGCTCTTCAAACGGAAAGAAGACGCGCGGAAACACCAGCACCGAGGCGATGGCGTAGACAAAGAAGTCAAAGTATTCGGAAGCGCGGCCGATGATCACGCCGACGGCGATCTCACCAGGGTCGATATGCGATTCGACCGTGCCGGCCCCGCTTGCGTCGCGCAGGGAATGAGGGGAAAAGTCGGCGGGTACATCCCCGCTGTGTATGCGTGTGCTGGACATGATGATCGTCTCCAATATAGTTTCGAGTTCGGCCAACGCGTAACATACCCCGGGTGTCTCACGCCCGGAGTAGGACTATTCAATGGATAGCTGTAGGAAAACTGCGCGCATACCTATTGAAAATCCGAGCAAGGGGGTGGACAAAACGTCCAATTGCCAACGCGCTCCAGTGAGAATACAGTACCATATCTTCATCCCCTGTACTGGACTTTCCTGTATGTTTTCATTAAAAGTTCGTCGCGGACTGCTTCTTTTACCTCTCGCATTGTTGGCTGGTTGCAATACGGTGGTACTGAACGCGTCCGGTGACATCGCAGTTCAGCAAGGCAATTTGATTGTCATCTCCACTCTGCTGATGCTGTTGATTATCGTTCCGGTAATCGCCCTGACCCTGCTTTTCGCATGGCGCTATAGAAAAAACAATACCGCGGCCAAATACGAGCCGGACTGGGACCACTCGACTCGCCTCGAGCTGATTATCTGGGGCGCGCCCCTGTTGATCATCATCGTGTTGGGCTTGCTGACCTGGATCAGCACCCACACCCTCGATCCGTATCGTCCGCTGAGCCGTATCGACGCCAACCGCCCGATTCCTGCCAGCCACAAGCCGATGATCGTCGAAGTCGTGGCGCTGGACTGGAAATGGCTGTTCATCTACCCCGAGCAAGGCATCGCTTCCGTGAATGAACTGTATGCGCCCGTCGATCGTCCGATCCGCTTCAAGATCACCGCCTCGTCCGTCATGAACTCGTTCTTTATCCCCGCACTGGCAGGTCAGATCTACGCCATGCCAGGCATGGAAACGCAGTTGAATGCCGTCATCAACAAGCCTGGTGTATACAAGGGCTTCTCGGCGAACTACAGCGGTGCCGGTTTCTCGGGCATGCGCTTCAAGTTCCACGGTGTGAATGATGCGGACTTCGATAAGTGGGTGGCATCGGCACGTGCCGGTGGTGGCGCGCTGAACCGCGACGACTACCTGTCGCTGGCCCAGCCTAGCGAACGCGACCCGGTGCGCCGCTACAGCGCCGTACCTAGCGATCTGTACAAGGCAATCCTGAACCGCACCATCGTTTCCGACGCCCTGTGCGTGACGCCGGTCGAGCCATACAAATTGTCGATGGCAAATAGCCCGGTAGCGGCCGTAACGGCAGTAGTCGCTAGCGATGCAGTGGTTGAAAAGGGCGTTCAAGCCAAGTAACAACTGCATGAATCCCGCAGCGCATTGCGCTGCAGATACTGGCGCCGCTTGCCTGGCGCCTCCCTTTTTTCTCTGAGAGTAACAATGCTAGACCATATTGATCTGACGAAGCTTATATTCGGCCGTCTGACTTGGGATGCAATTCCATTTCACGAACCTATCCTGCTGGCGACCTTTGCCATGGTCGCCCTGGGCGGTATCGCACTCGTTGCGGCACTGACGTATTTCCGCGTCTGGGGTACCCTGTGGCGCGACTGGATCACCAGTATCGACCATAAAAAAATCGGTATCATGTACATGATCCTGGGCCTGGTCATGCTGCTGCGCGGCTTTGCCGATGCGCTCATGATGCGTACCCAGCAGGCGATCGCCTTTGGCGACAATGCCGGCTTCCTGCCACCGCATCACTACGACCAGATCTTCACCGCCCACGGCGTGATCATGATCTTCTTCGTCGCGATGCCTTTCGTGACGGGTCTGATGAACTACGTGGTGCCGCTGCAAATCGGCGCGCGCGACGTGGCTTTCCCTTTCCTCAACAACTTCAGCTTCTGGATGACCACCATGGGCGCCGCCCTGGTCATGGCGTCGCTGTTCGTCGGCGAATTCGCCCGCACGGGCTGGCTGGCGTATCCACCGCTGTCGGGCATCGTCGGCAGCCCGGACGTGGGGGTAGACTATTACATCTGGTCCTTGCAGATTGCCGGGGTCGGGACGCTCTTGTCCGGTGTCAACCTGATCGCCACCATCGTCAAGATGCGCGCGCCAGGCATGACCTGGATGAAAATGCCCGTCTTCACCTGGACCGCACTGTGCACCAACATCCTGATCGTCGCCGCTTTCCCGGTGCTGACGGCTGTACTGGCCATGCTGTCGCTGGATCGCGTTGCCGGCTTTAACTTCTTCACGACGGAGCTGGGCGGCAACGCCATGATGTACGTCAACCTGATCTGGATCTGGGGTCACCCGGAAGTCTACATCCTGATCCTGCCGCTGTTCGGCGTGTTCTCGGAAGTCGTTGCGACCTTCAGCAGCAAGCGCCTGTTCGGCTACGCCTCGATGGTGTACGCCACCTGCGTCATCATGATCTTGTCGTACCTGGTATGGCTGCATCACTTCTTCACCATGGGTTCGGGCGCCAGCGTCAACTCCTTCTTCGGCATCACGACGATGATCATTTCGATCCCGACGGGCGCGAAGATCTTCAACTGGCTGTTTACCATGTACCGCGGCCGTATCCGTTTTGAACTGCCCATGCTGTGGACGATCGGCTTCATGGTCACCTTCACCATCGGCGGCATGACCGGCGTGTTGCTGGCCGTACCACCAGCTGACTTTGTGCTGCACAACAGCCTGTTCCTGATTGCCCACTTCCATAACGTGATTATCGGCGGCGTGGTCTTCGGCGTGTTCGCTGCGATTAACTACTGGTACCCGAAAGCCTTCGGCTACAAGCTTGACGCATTCTGGGGCAAGTGCTCGTTCTGGTTCTGGTTCGTCGGCTTCTACCTGGCCTTCATGCCGCTGTACGTGTTGGGCCTGATGGGCGTGACCCGTCGTGTCAACCACTTTGAAGATCCATCGCTGCAAATCTGGACCATCATCGCCTGGTTTGGCGCCGTCTCGATCGCGCTCGGTATCGGTTCCATGCTGATCCAGTTCGTCGTCAGCTACCGCAACCGTCACGCCCTGCGCGACGTGACCGGTGACCCATGGGGTGGTCGTACGCTGGAATGGTCGACGTCGTCGCCTCCGCCAGACTATAATTTCGCCTTCACGCCACAAGTGCACGAACTCGATGCATGGACTGACATGAAGAAACACGCTTACCAGCGTCCGACGTCCGGTTTCACGAAGATCCATATGCCGAAGAATACCTGGGCTGGTTTCGTGATCGCCGCACTCTCCGCACTGGTCGGTTTTGGCTTGATCTGGCAAATGTGGCTCGTCGCCAGCATTGGCTTCGTGATCATGATGATTACCATCATCGTCCATACCTTTAACTACAAGCGCGATTACTACATTCCTGCGGAAGAAGTGGTCCGTACCGAAGACGCTTATACTAAATTGCTGAGCAGCCATGTCTGATACCATCGCCCATAACACCGGCGCCGCTGGCGCCGCACCAAGCACGCGCAGCTACTTTGTGCGCGAGCACCACCCGGAAAACGGCAGCTTGCTGGGTTTCTGGCTCTACCTGATGAGCGATTGCCTGATCTTCGCCTGTCTGTTCGCCACGTACGCCGTGGTGGGCCGCAACTACGCGGACGGCCCGACGGGCGCCGCGCTGTTCGACCTGCCGCTGGTGGCCGTCAACACGGCCATGCTGCTGCTGTCGTCGATCACTTATGGCTTCGCCATGCTGGCCATGCAGCGCAAGCAATTGCGCAGCACCCTGGTCTGGCTGGGCATCACGGGCCTGTTCGGCCTGGCCTTCCTGTCGCTGGAAATGTATGAATTCATGCATCTGATCCACGAAGGCGCCGGTCCGCAGCGCAGCGCGTTCCTGTCGTCGTTCTTCGCCCTGGTCGGTACCCACGGCTTGCACGTGACGTTCGGCGTGATCTGGCTCGTGACCTTGATGTTCCAGTTGAACAAGCATGGCCTGACCCCGGAAAACGGCCGTCGCATGATGTGCCTGTCGCTGTTCTGGCACTTCCTGGACGTCATCTGGATCGGCGTCTTCACCTTTGTCTACCTGATGGGAGTGCTGCCATGAGCGACCACCACACACACGGCGATAGCCACCACCATGACAATCACGATCATGGCAGCCTGAAAAGCTACGCCATCGGCTTCATCCTGTCGGTGATCCTGACGGCCATTCCGTTCTGGTTGGTGATGACGAAAGTCATCACCAACTCGGGCACCATGGGCCTGGTCCTGCTGGCGTTCGCGGCTGTTCAAGTGGTCGTGCACATGGTGTACTTCCTGCACATGAACACCAAGTCCGAAGGCGGCTGGAACATGATGGCGCTGATCTTCACCATCATGATTGTGGGCATTGCCATGGCCGGTTCCCTGTGGGTCATGTACCACATGAACCACAACATGATGCCGGATCTGATGCCTGAGTACATGCATACGAAAACGGCTCCATGATGAGTCAAACGCGCCCTGGCAACACCGGGCGCGCCCCTGGCGCCGCATCGCAAGATGCCGCGCCAGGACCACGCGGCATGGCTGTGCATTATTCAAAAATTGCACTGGCCATACTCGCGGGGATCGTTTTTGCCGGTTTCTGTGCCCTGGGCACCTGGCAAGTCAAGCGCCTGTTCTGGAAGCTTGACCTGATCGAGCGCGTCGAACAACGCGTACATGCGCCCGCAACGGACGCACCTGGACCCGCAGCCTGGGCCAGTGTCACGCCACAAACGGATGAATACCGCCACGTGCGACTCTCCGGTACCTATCTCCCCATTTTCAATACCCTGGTGCAGGCAACGACGGCACTGGGCAGCGGCTATTGGCTGGTCACGCCCTTGCGCCTGGCCGATGGCAGCACTGTGCTGGTCAACCGTGGCTTCGTGCCCAAGCGCGAAGGCATCGCCGCCAGTACGCCGGCCGGCATCGTCCACGTCGACGGCTTGCTGCGCATCAGCGAGACGGGCGGCGGTTTCCTGCGTGAAAACAGTCCTGCTACGCAGCACTGGTATTCGCGCGACGTGGCCGCCATCGGCGCTTCGCACATGCTGACCAAGGTGGCACCGTATTTTGTCGATGCGAAGGAAAAATCGGAAACGGCCAGCGACTCCCCCGTCGGCGGCCTGACCGTGATTTCCTTCCATAACAACCACCTGGTGTACGCCTTGACGTGGTTTGCCCTGGCCTTGATGGTAGCCGGTATCAGTTGGTGGATCGTGCGCGAAAGCCGGCGCCGCCGCGCCCGTGGCGCCCAGCGCCAGGAAAGCGACCATGCCGGGCAGGATTGAAATCCTGCCCAACCGCGAAGTCCTGGAGCGCGGTGCGGTGGCGGCCGAGATGGAACATCCGGCCGGCCACCAGAACATGAAGCTGCTGATCCAGTTGCGCTGGCTGGCCGTGATCGGCCAGATCAGCACGATCTTCGGCGTGGGCGTGGGGCTGGGCATCGCCTTGCCCGTGCCCTACATGCTCGAAGTGCTGTCCTGCCTCATCGCCTTCAATCTGGCCAGCCTGTTGCGCTGGCACGAACGCCAGCCCGTCTCCAACACGGCCCTGTTCCTCGCCTTGCTGGTGGACGTCACCGTGCTGACGGCCCAGCTCTACCTGAGCGGCGGCATCAGCAACCCGTTTGCCTTCCTGTACTTATTGCAAGTCATCCTCAGCGCCGTGCTGCTGGAAGTATGGTCGACCTGGATCATGGTGGCCATCACCAGCCTGTGCCTGGCCGGCCTGGCCTTGCTGCCCGGCCCCTTGATCTTGCCAATCGACCCCGAGCGGGGCTTTTCCAGCCTGTACGTGCAAGGCTTGCTGATCTGCTTCATTTTGAACGCCGCCTTGCTGGTGGTGTTCATCACGCGCATCAACCGCAACCAGCGCGCCGGCGACGCCAAGGTGGCCGACTTGCGCCAGCGCGCGGCGGAAGAAGAACACATCATCCGCATGGGCTTGCTGGCCTCGGGCGCCGCGCACGAGCTGGGCACGCCGCTGGCGACCCTGTCCGTCATCCTCGGCGACTGGCGCCGCATGCCGGAATTGAGCAAGAACAGCGAATTGCTGGAAGAAATCACGGAAATGCAGGCACAGTTGCAGCGCTGCAAGAGCATCGTCAGCGGCATCCTGCTGTCGGCCGGCGAGGCGCGCGGCGAATCGTCCGTGAAAACGACGATCAACACCTTCCTCAACGACCTGGTCGACGAGTGGCGCGTCAGCCGTCCGATCCAGGATTTCGAGTACGATAACCGCATCGTGCATGACGTGCCCGTGGTCTTCGATTCGACCCTGAAACAAACTATCTGCAATGTGCTCGACAATGCGCTGGAGGCGTCGCCTGACTGGCTGCGCTTCGAAGCGACGCGCGAAGCGGACGCCCTGCACCTGGTGATTACCGATGCCGGGCCCGGCTTCGAGCCGTCGATGCTGACGCACCTGGGCAAACCGTATCAAAGCAGCAAGGGCAAACCCGGCGGCGGTCTGGGACTGTTCCTGGTGGTAAATGTCGCGCGTACCCTGGGCGGTACGGTGACGGCGCGCAACCGCGTGCAGGGCGGGGCGGTGGTGCACCTGGCCTTGCCGCTGGCGGCCATCAAACTGGAAAGAGAAAGCGACCACCATGCAGGATGACCGTCTGTTACTGATCGTGGAAGACGACGCCGCGTTTGCCCGCACCCTGGGCCGCTCGTTCGAGCGGCGCGGCTACCAGGTCATCCTGGCCACCAATTTCGACGAAGCGAGCGCCTTGCTGGAACAGCATTGCCCCGATTACGCCGTCGTCGACCTGAAGCTCAATGGCAATACGTCGGGCCTGGCCTGCGTGCAGATGCTGCACCAGCACGACCCGGACATGCTGATCGTCGTGCTGACGGGCTACGCCAGCATCGGCACGGCCGTCGAAGCCATCAAGCTGGGTGCCTGCCAGTACCTGGCGAAACCGTCGAACACGGATGACATCGAAGCGGCCTTCGGCCACGTGGCCGGCAACGCCGACATCGAACTGAGCAACCGCGCCACCAACATCAAGACCCTGGAATGGGAACGCATCCACGAAATGCTGGCCGAGACGGATTTCAATATTTCGGAAACGGCGCGCCGGCTGGGCATGCACCGGCGCACCCTGGCGCGCAAGCTGGAGAAGCAGCGGGTGAAGTAGCGGGTGAAGTAGGTACTGCGATAGTTACTGCGCAGCCTGGTCGTTGTCGAATGTCAGTTCCAGCACGCTGTCGTCGCTCCAGTCCTGCTCCCGTAACGGCGGCGTGAACGACGATACGCTGAATGGCACGGGCGCGCTTTTCCCATTGAAGCTGATCGTTGCGCCGGTGATGCGCCGCGGTTCGGAAAAGCTGTAGGTGCCCTTTTGCGACACGAAATTACACGGACCGCCGAATGCGCTCATCGCGGTACGCATCGCAAAAGGCAAGGTTTCCTTGTCGATGGTCCAATGGACTTCGCAGGCCAGCCACAGGTCGCCCAGGCGGCGCGTCGTGTCGCTGGTTGCCGCACTGCGGATGTAGGGTATCCACCTGACCGACCCCGCCTTGCGATTCAAGGTCAGCTCGGCCTTTTCATACAGCGGACCCTGCTCGACGGGCAAGGTGAAGATATTGCGCTCCCCCAGCGGTATCGCCGTACCTGCCTCATCGCTTTCCAGCCGGAGCGCGATGGCGTGCATGTCGACATCGGCACGGCGCGGTTCCAGGATGAAGCGCAACTCGGCGCCAGGCGCCAGCACATGTTTTTCCTCAAACCGTTTGACGCCCTTGAGCATCGCACTGTAGGGCTTCCAGTCCGGATCCCTGATGCGCTTCACACTGACGGACACCGCCGCATCCTGTCCGGATGGATCCATGGCTTGCGTGGAGTCCGCCCGGGCCTGGACCGCAGCGCCGCATAAACACAGCAGAAGACCAGCTATCGCACGCATCTTCATCCTGTTCATCCGAATCTCAAGTAATTACCTGTCAAGCCCACCTTGGCATGAGTGTAAAAAGAAACAGAGGCGCCAGGAAGTTTTTAAGACAGGATGTCAATTGGGATGGATGGAGTGCTTGAAATCGCTGTTTTTCCCCAATACGCGCAACTGTATTTACGTCAATACCACCAGCAAGCCAGAAGCAATGACTGCTGCAGAAAATAGGGCAACGGCAAAGTGATTGTGAGGAAGCCCCCTCACCGGAGGGTAGTGGCCCAGAGTGAGTAGTCGCAGCATTGCCCAGCCAGGCCAATAGAATAGCTTTTCAATGACTGTTCCTAGCAGGCCATACATCAATAGGCGAACCATTCAGACGATAGCGTCGAAAATCCAATCAAACACAGGCCATCCTGAGGGTGTGCCAGCAGCGGTATCGAGGGCTGCAGGATTGCCGTTATGTGTACCGATTGAGCTCATGCCGGCGCCAGCCACTCCATCTTCTGCACCTGGATATGCGGATGGCTTTCCAGCGACTCCCATTCCGGCAGGAAGACAAAGCCCTGTTTCTGGTAAAACGCAGTAGCACGCGCATTCTCGGGCGCCACGCCCAGCACCAGCCGCGCGTGCCCGCTGCCGACGGCACATTGTTTCACGGCCTCGACCAAGCCTTGCGCCACGGCCTGGCCGCGATATTGCCGCGCTACCCACATGGCGATCAGGTGGCACTCGCCATCGTTGGCCACCACTTGCGCGGCGAGGCCGATGGGTTTGTCACCGTCAAATGCGAGGAAAAACGTGCGCTGCGGCGTGCTGACGGCGCGCTGCTGCCAGTCGGCATCGGAAAAACCGGCCGCGCTGGCGTGGCTGGCGCCAAAGGCCGTGGGGGCGTCAAGCAGGGCGGCCAGGCGCGTGGCTTTCAGGGCCGGCCAGTCGCTGACGATGGTGGCGTGGATGATAATGTTGTTCAAATCTCCAGGATTCCTTACGCGACAAGGCCGTTCATTGATGTATTTGGCAATATTAACAGCATCGCTGCCGTGCCGGCTCCCCGTTCGTGTTTATCGCGTGCAACTTAGGACTGGTCCCACACTTCGATGGTGAGCAGTTGCCCGGGCGTGCAGGCGGCAATGCGTTCCCGGTGCAGGCTAATGCAGCCGGGCCAGCCCGTGAGCTGATCCTGTGGAAATTCTCCGTCTTGCGCCTCGGCAATGCCCGCCAGCAGCAGGGGCGCGATGATGTCCGCCGAGGCCGTGTAGCGGTTGGGGAAACCGTTGAAGCTCAGCTGGGTTGCCTTGCCTTGTGCGCACAATTGCGCGATCCAGTCCGCGCCGAACAGGCCAGCTTCCCAGGTGGCGAGAAACGCTTCCTTGTTGACTTTCGTCATATCAGCCAGCTGTTCCGGCGTTTGCGTCGAGATAATGGTCCACCAGCCTGACATGGGTTTGCCTTGTGAAAAGTAAAAAGTTAACGGGTCATGGCGCGACGCAGCACGTAGCTGAGCGCATCGACGGCGGCCACCATCAACAACATGGCGACGATGACGGTAGCGGCGCTGGGCATCTGGAACAGCGACAGATGGTATTTCAGCATTTGCCCCAGGCCGCCCGCACCCACCACGCCGAGAATGGCGGCGGCGCGGATATTGTTTTCCCAGCGGTACAAGGTGTAGGACATCATTTGCGGGCTGCACTGCGGCAAGGTCGCGTACAGGAAGGCCATGGCGGGGTGTGCGCCATTCATGCGCAAGGTGGCGGCCGGCAAGGGCGGGCAGTTTTCAAACGCATCGGCAAACAGACGGCCCAGCACGCCCACCGTATGCAGCGCCAGCGCCAGGGTGCCCGCGAACGGGCCCAGGCCGGCGGCTATCAGCAAAATCGAGGCCCACACCAGTTCGGGAATCGAGCGCAGGACGTTCAGGATTGCGCGCGTGGCATTGCGCGCCAGGCTGCCAAAACGGCCGCTGGCGGGCAGGGCCAGCAGCGCGCCCAGGAGAGCGGCAATCACCGTGCCGATGGCCGACATGGCCAGGGTTTCAAAGGTGGCCACGCCGACTCTCATGAGGAAGGGGCTGGCCAGTTCCGGCGGCGCGAAGCCGTGCAGGAAGTCGGCGCTGGTGCGCACGGCGTCGGCACTGAAGAACTCGCCCCATTTCAAGGGCAGGGTGGCGAAGCTGGCGATGACCAGCAGCAATAAACCAGCCAGCAAGGCCCAGGTGGACCAGCGCACCGGGGTAGGGATGGGCAGCAAAGTTGACTCTTGCTTCATGCCAGCCTCCGGCGCAGCATGGCCGAGACCGCATCGGCGCCTGCCACCAGCAGTACGAAGACCATCAGCATGGTGGCCAGTTCATTTCCTGCCATCATTTTCATCGATTCATCCATGCGCTGGCCCAGGCCGCCCGCGCCGACAAAACCCATGACGACGGAGCCGCGGATCGCGCATTCCCAGCGATAAATCGTGTACGACACCAGCTCGGCGGCCGATTCGGGCAGGGCGCCGTACAGCAAGGCTTTCAGGCGGCCGCTGCCGTTGTGGAGCAGGGCGTTGCAGGCGGCGGCGTCCGACGATTCGAGAATTTCCGCGTAGACCTTGCCCAGCATGCCGCAATACGTGAGCGCAATGGCGATCACGCCCGCCGTCGGCCCCAGGCCGACTATGCGTACCAGCAATAATGCCCAGACCAGTTCCGGCACGCTGCGCAGTAGCACTAGCAGAGTACGCACGGCGTGGCGCACGGCGGCGGCCAGCGGCGACACTTGGCCAGAGCCGATGCGCGAAATCGACAAACGCTCCGTCACCAGCAAGGTCAGGGGTATGGCGCCCAGCATGGCCAGCGCCATGCCGGCCGTGGCCATGGCAATGGTTTCCCAGCTGGATATGGCTACCAGTTGCAGGAATTCCAGCGAGTGGGCGGGCGGCACGAAGCTGGCAAGGAATTGCCAGGTGGCGGCCAGGCTTTGCGCATCGAATAAAATCCACGGCTTGAATTCGGCCTGCACCAGCATCGGCCACAGCACGAGCAGCACGATGGCAGCGGTGGTCAGGCGGCCGCGCCAGGCGGGATCACGCTGCATGGCGGCGTCGGCACTCTTCAGCAAAGGGGTCTCGCGGCGTCCAGGTTCGTTTCCACGGCCTCGAACTGCGGCGCCGGATCGGCCTTGTTGCGATACAGTTGCTCTATCATGGCATCGCTGACTTCGGCGCCAGGCAAGTCGAAGACGATCTTGCCATCGCGCAAGGCGACGATGCGCGTAAAGCAGGCGCGGGCGATCTCCACCTGGTGCAGGCTGCAGATCAGGGTGGCGTTACGCGCTGTCGCTTCGGCCTGCAGCACATTGATCGTCTGCAAAGCGAGTGTGGGGTCGAGCGCGGACAGCGGTTCGTCGACGAGGAACACTTCCGCATTCGACACCAGCGCACGGGCCATGCCGCAGCGCTGGCGTTCGCCGCCGGACAGGCGGTCGACTCTTGCATACAATTTATCCTGCAGCTTGAATTTGCCCAGGGCTTCCCACGCGGCGCGTGGGTCGACGGGCGCCAGCAGCGAACGGATGGCGGTCCACAAACTCCATTGCGGCAAGCGGCCCGCCAGCACGGCGTTGACGACCCTCTGGCGCGGCGGCAGGGGCGGCGTTTGCGGCGCCAGGAACAGGCGCGCGCGCAAGGCGTGGCGCCCGGTGCTGCCGATCTGCCACGGAGAAGTACCAAGGATGCTCAAGGTGCCCGATGCGGGGCGCAGCGCGCAGGCCAGGGTATGCAGCAAGCTGGTCTTGCCGGCGCCGGAAGGGCCGATCAGGGCGATCTGTTCACCTGGTGCCACGTCCAGGTCCAGGTCGCGCAGGGCCAGCGCATTGCTGGCGGCGCCCGCGTGGTGGACGCTGACCTTGTGAAGTTGAAATGTCATGCGAGAATGGGGAATGTGCTGGCCAGCGTGCCGCCGGCCAGCGGATTGGCTAGCGTTACTTCAGCAAACCGGCATTGCGCGCGGCCGCTTCGATATCCTTGTAGTTCTCGGCCTTGGTCGGGATGAACCTGGTGGCGCGCTGCAGCTCGAGGATTTCCTTTCCTTCCGGCGTGGCAGGGTCCAGCGCCAGGAAAGCGTCCGTCAGCTTCTTGCGCACGACGGGATTCATGTCGGCGCGCACGCTCCAGTTGTAATCGTAGTAGCCGGGCGTCGTGTAGAACACGCGTACCTTGCTTGGATCGACCTTTTTCGTTTCGAGCAGTTTTTCCCACACGGAAATATTCAGGGTGCCCGCATCGACCTTGCCGCCGGCCACGGCCGCCACGGTGGCGTCATGCGCGCCGGAAAATGCGATGCGCTTCATGTCCGTGTCCGGGTTGATCTTGGCGGCCAGCAAGTAGTAGCGTGGCATCAAATGGCCGGAGGTCGACGATTCCGAACCGAAGGTGAAATTCTTGCCTTTCAGGTCGGACAACTGATTGATGTCCTTGCTGGTGGTGACGAACACCGAGCGGAACTTCGTGTCTTCCTCGCGCTGCACCAGGGGCACGATCTTGCCGCCGCTGCGCGCATTGGCTTGCACGAAGGTGAAACCGCCGAACCAGACCATGTCGAGCTTGTTATTGATCAAACCTTCCACGGAAGCCGCGTAATCGGTGACGGGCGTAAATTCCACCTTCATGCCCAGCTTTTTCTCCAGATAGCTGCCCAGCGGCTTGAACTTGCGCTGCAATTCCGTCGGCGCTTCGTCGGGAATGGCGGAGACGCGCAGCACTTGCTGCGCCTGCGCCAGGCCGCTGTGGATGGCCAGGGTGGCGGCGACGGTGGCCAGGATGGCGGGGAACTTGTTCAATGAGTTCGAGAACGTGGTCATGGGAGTGCCTTTGCAAAAAATTTGTTCATTAGATGACGGAAACTCCGGTACTGCCTTCCTGCATCTCGCCGATGACGACGGCGTCGCCAAAGCCTTCGGCACGGAAAATCGCCAGCACTTGCTCGACGGCTTCCGGCGCGCAGGCCACCAGCAGGGGGCCGGCCGTTTGCGGGTCCGTCAAGATCGCCTTGTCGATGGCACTCAGGCTGTCGTCCAGCGCCACTTGCGCGCCGTATCCCTGCCAGTTGCGGCCGGAGGCGCCCGTGATGTTGCCGTTTTGCGCCAGTTGCTGCACTTGCGGCAGCAGCGGCACCGAATTCATGGCGATGCGCGCCTGTAACTTGGCGCCGCGTGCCAGTTCCAGGGTGTGGCCCAGCAAGCCGAAGCCCGTCACATCCGTCAGCGCATGCACGCCGTCCAGCAGGGCCAGCTTCTTGCCCGGGGTATTCAATTTGGTGGTGTTGTCGATCAGCGAGGCGTAGCCAGCCGCGTCCAGCGCATTCTTCTTCAGCGCGGCCGACAAGATGCCCACGCCGATCGGCTTGCCCAATACCAGTTTATCGCCGGCGCGCGCGCCCGCGTTGCGCTTCACCTGCGACGGGTGCACGAGGCCCAGCACGACCAGGCCGTAGATCGGTTCGACGGAATCGATGGTGTGGCCGCCCGCGATGGGGATGCCGGCCTGGGCGCAGATGGTTTCGCCGCCTTTCAAGATCAGGCCGATGGTTTCCACCGGCAGCTTGTTGATCGGCATGCCAACCAGGGCCAGGGCCATGATGGGCGTGCCGCCCATGGCGTACACGTCGGAAATGGCGTTGGTGGCGGCGATGCGGCCAAAGTCGAACGGGTCGTCGACGATGGGCATGAAGAAATCCGTCGTGGCGATCAGCGCCTGCTCGTCGTTGAGCTGGTAGACGGCCGCGTCATCCGAGGTTTCTATGCCGACCAGCAATTCCTTCGGCAGGGGAAAGCCGCCGCTGCCTTTTAATATGTCGGCCAGCACGCCCGGCGCAATTTTGCAGCCGCAGCCGCCGCCATGGGCAAATTCGGTCAACCGGATGGGTGTATTTGGTGTTGCTGCGCTATCGGACATGGTCGTCATCCTGCTGAAAAAAAGTATGAAAGGCGGCGCCAGCGTTCACGCGGCGCTGGCGGTGCGGGGTTCGCCGACGATAGCACACAATGCGCGCGCGGCTTGCTCAAAGGCATGTTCTGAAATATCGGGCAAGACCAGCGGCGTCGCCTGGGCGTAGCGGCTGAAGTTGCGGGCGATCGATTGCCGGTAGACGGGGTCGTAATGCTGCACCAGCAACGCTTCCACCAGCTCGGCCATGTGGCCCGAGGTGGCCAACTGCTGCCAGTGGGCAATTTTCTCGCGGCCATGCAGCTGCGTCAACAGGGCCAGTTGCACGTTCAGGCGGGCCGCATCGCCCACGTAATGGGCGTAATCGTCCATCAGCAGCTGCACGCGCTGCTCCGTGGCCAGTTGCACGTCCGTGCAGGCAGCCGCGCGCATCTTTTCCATCAGCGCATCGGGCACGCGCAGCCGGCCCACTTTCTTGCTTTCGGACTCGATGAATACGGGCAGCTGCGGGTCGAAATGGCGCAACTGCTGCCACAGCGCGCTTTCAAACGCCTTTTGCGAGGGCTGGTCCGCGTCGGGCAAGCCACCCAGCACGGAGCCGCGGTGCGCCGCCAGGTCTTCCAGGTCGATCACTTGCGCGCCTTGGCGGTCCAGCACTTGCAGCAAGCGGCTCTTGCCGCTGCCCGTGGGGCCGCACAGCACGTTGATGAAGTCGAAGCGTTCGGGCAGGGTGGCCAGCTCGGCGTTCACATGGCGCCGGTATTCCTTGTAGCCGCCATCGAGCTGCGTGACGGGCCAGCCGATGCGCGCCAGGATGTGTGCCATGGCGCCGCTGCGGTTGCCGCCGCGCCAGCAGTAAACGAGCGGTTTCCAGTCATGCGGATGAGCGAGGAAACCCTCTTCGATATGCCGCGAGATATTCTTCGCCACCAGTGCCGCGCCCAGCTTTTTTGCCTCGAAGGCGCTGGTCTGCTTGTATAAAGTGCCCACGCGCACGCGCTGCTCGTCGTCGAGCACGGGCAGGTTGATGGCGCCCGGCAAGTGGTCTTCCGCGAACTCGGATGGGCTGCGCACGTCGATGATGGCATCGAACTCGTGCAAGCGGGGCAGGATGTCGCTGAAAGGCAGGACTGCAGGGTATTTCATCGTGGCACGGCTGCTTGAAATGGGGAAAGACGTATTATCCCCGATAAACGCCCGTGCTGTGGGGGCATAATACACCTAACAAAACCGTAGCGAGCGGAAGGAAGTTGTGGTCGAGTAGCACAACTGTACGAAGGTACAGTGAGCATCGCAGACCGCAAATTACGACGCGCAGTAGGTTTTGATAGGTGTTTTTAGCCTAACAGCCTGCCCAGCAGAGGCGCCAGCAGCACCGTTACGACGCCCGAGAATATCATCGTCAGGCTGGCCACTGCGCCTTCTTCCGTGCCGACCCGGCGCGCCACGGACAGGCCGAAGCCGTGCGCGGCCGCGCCATACGGGGCGCCACGGGCGATGCGCATGCGCAAGGGCAGCAGTTTTAATAACGGTTTGCCCAGCATCAAGCCGAACAAGCCCGTCATCACCACGAAAATCCCCGTCAGCTGGGCCGAGCCGCCCATGTGGCGCGACGCTTCCAGCGCGAACGGCGTCGAGACGGAACGGGCCAGCAGGCTGCGCGCCATGTCGCCGTGCACGCCCAGCAAGCGGTCCAGCAGCAGGGTGGCGGCCACGGACGCGACGATGCCGGCGCAGCTGCCCAGGCTCAGGGCCAGCCAATGCTTGCGGATCAGTTTGCGTTCCTGGAAGATGGGCAGGGCGAAGGCGATGGTGGCCGGTCCCAGCAGCCACGGCAGCCAGCGCGTTTCGCCGAAATACGTGGCGAACGGCGTCGAGGTCGCCTGCACGATGACGATCAATATCGCCGAGGTGCAGATGGCGGGCGTCAGCAAAAAATGCGGATGGCGGCGGTGCACGGCCTGGTTGGCATAGAACAGCACCAGGGTCAGCAGCAAAAACAGCAGGGACAAGACCAGGGTGCTCATGCTGCCGCCCTGGCTGTGCGCTGGCGCACGAGTTTTTGCAGGCGCAATTTGCGTTCATAACGGCACACCCATTCCACCGTCAACGCCGTGGCCAGCATCACGCTGGCAAAACCCAGGCCGATATTCACGAACAGCATCAAACCCTGCGCCTTCAACAGTTGCGTAAATTGCACCACGGATACAACCAGCGGTATAAAGAACAGCAGCATATTGGCCAGCAGCCAGTTCGCGCCCAGTTCGATGGCGGCCGGCCGCATCCAGCCGGACAGCAACAGGGCCACCAGCGCGAACAGGCCCACCACGCCGCCGGAAAACGGCAAGTGCAGGGCGGAAGCGGCCTCGTCGGCCAACCACCAGGCGGCAATCAGCACGCCCACTTGCCACACGGTCTGCGCGGGCTGGCGCCAGGCGGGGGCGGACGGCAGGGCGGCGGTGGGATGGATGGAATGCTGCAAGGCTGGTGCTTTCACGGCGGGCTTTCTAACGGCTGGGGGAAGTTCTCATTGTAGTGACCCCACATCAAAAGATAAAATGACTTAAACTCATGATTATCATTCGATATTGGAATGCATCATGGATATCCGCTCCTTGCGCTACTTCGTCGAAGTGGTCGAGCAAAACAGTTTTACGCGCGCGGCCGCCAAGCTGCACGTGACGCAGCCTACCGTCAGCAAGATGATCGCCCAGCTGGAGCAGTCGCTGGACCTGGCCTTGCTGGATCGCGCCGGCAAGCGTTTTACCTTGACCGACGCGGGCAAGGTGGTGCTGTCGCGCGCGCATGAGTTGCTGGCCCTGCACGCGGAACTGAAGGTGGAATTGCGCGACTTGCAAGAGCTGGAGCGGGGCGAGTTGCGCGTGGGGGTGTCGCCGCAAACGCATTCCACCCTGGCGCCATGGCTGGCCGAATACCACCAGCGCTATCCGGGCATCGAGCTGAAGATGTATGAAAGCGGCACGCAAGCCATCGAGCGCGACCTGCGCACCGGCACGGTGGAACTGGGCACCATGCTCGACTATCCGGGCAATGCGGCCACCTGGCAGGATTTCGAAGCCTTGCCCCTCGTGCGCTCACCTCTGTGTCTGCTGGCCGCGCCCGGCTCGCCGTGGCAGGGACGCTCTTCGGTGGCCCTGGTCGAGCTGGCCGACAGTCCCTTCATCTTCTATGGCGCCGCGTTTGCCCTGAATGACATCGTGCTCGACGCCTGCCAGCGGGCCGGTTTTGCGCCGCGCATCACGGGCCGCAGCGGCCAGTGGGATTTCATTGCCTCGCTGGTGCGGCTGGGCGTGGGCATCTGCCTGCTGCCGAAGATGTATTGCGACACGCTGGAGCCCGCGCAGTTTGCCGTCACTCCCCTAGCCGGTCCGCCCGTGGAATGGAATCTGATGCTGGCCTGGCGCCGCGGCGGGCGGCTGTCGTTCGCCGCGCGCGCCTGGCTGGACCTCGTCAGGGCGCGCATGGCGGACGCGGCACGTTTACAATAGGCGTACACCAACCATCGCCAAGAATATGAAGAACATCGGGAAAGCCAGACTCAAGCGCACCGCCGGCTCGCTGCTGCTGGGATTGTCATGCACGGTGGGCCTGATGAGCGAAATGGGCTACGCCCAGGCCGCGCTACCCGTGTATGGCTATTTCGTCAAGAATAGCTATCCGCACGACCCCCAGGCTTTTACCCAGGGCTTGCTGTTCAAGGATGGTCACCTGTATGAAAGCACGGGCCAGAACGGCCAGTCCTCGCTGCGCAAGGTGGAATTGACGACGGGCAAAGTGCTGCAGAAAAGCATGCTTGACAAAAAGGTCTTCGGCGAAGGCATCACGGACGTGGGCGACGAAATCCTTGGCCTGACGTGGATTTCGCAGACCGGTTATGTGTTCGACCAAAAAACCTTCAAACTGAAACGCACCTTCAGCTACCAGGGCGAAGGCTGGGGCCTGGCCAGCGATGGCAAATTTGTCTACATGAGCGACGGCACTTCCGCCATCCGCGTGCTGCATCCTAAAACCCTGGCCGAGGTGCGTCGCTTCGAGGTGAAGGCGGAAGGCCGTCCCATCGAGCGCCTGAATGAACTGGAAATAGTCGACGGCGAACTGTTTGCCAATGTGTGGGGCGCGGACGTGATCGCCCGCATCGACCCGGCCAGCGGCAAGGTCGTGGGCTGGATCGACTTGACGGGCCTGCTGCCGCCCGCGCAGCGGGGCACGGCCAATCCCGACGCCGTGCTCAACGGCATTGCCTGGGATGCGCGCGGCAAGCGCTTGTTTGTCACGGGCAAACTGTGGCCCAAGCTGTTCGAAATCGAGCTGATTGAAATCCAGCGCCCTTGATGCTTCCTACCGGACAGTGTTGCTGGCGATGAATCGTCTATGATGCTCATCCTTCGCCCAGTGCGACCTTCACAGGATGCCATGCTGTCCCTTTCTTTCCCCCTGCGCCGCCTGGCGGCGGCCGCCAGCCTGGCTGCCGCCATCGTGCCCGCCGCGCAGGCGCAAACGCCGTATGTGCCGGTGACCAAACAATACGGCGACTTCGTCGTCACGAACGACCGCCACGACTCGCTCGTCACTTTTTCTTTCCGCAAGCAGGGCTATTGGCCCGGCGGCGCGCGCGAAGTGGTGGAAGTGCGCCCCCTCAAGGCCACGCGCGAAGGCCAGCCCATGCTGCTGGCGTTTACCAAGGGCTACACGGGCCAGGGCACGATTCTCATCGGCGTGCAGAATGGCGAACCGCTGATGCGCCCCATCAGTCCCATGCAGCGCGACAGCATGGTGCGCACGGAACGCGATCCCGAATGGGGCGTGCCGCAGCCGGGCCGCAGCGAGGTGCTGCTGTTTGCCCGCGACGGCCGCGCGCTCGATACGGGCACGGGCGAGCTGCTGTGGTTTGACGTGCCGGGTACCGTCACGGGCGATTACGCGCCCGCCATGCTGGTCTCCATCTCGCCCGACCGCCAGCGCGGCGCCTATCTCGCCAGGAAGCTGACCAAGCTGCAAGTCATCGTTGCCACGCGTGACGACGGCGTGGCCGGCGTGCTGGCTTTGCCGCCCGACACCTATCAACGCTGGCTGAAGCCCTTGTCGGAGGCCGCTTCCGAACAGGCGGGCGCCGCCATCAAGGCGCGCCAGGGCCGCACGGATTCGAACCGCATCCAGCGCGAGCTGGAACTGGCCTGGTTTGGCCAGCAATTTCAATGGAAACAAGGCAAGAACGGCTGGCAGGTGACGGGGCTGGGCCTCGCTTCCGCACCGCCGGAGGGAAAACTGCCATGACAATACCTAAACTTATCGCCGGCTGCTTCGCCGCCTCCTTGCTGGCCGGCTGCGTGCATGGCGAAATATTCCCCAAGGATTATCTGGCGCAAGACATCGACAAGCAACAAGCCTTGCTGGAACTCGATGTGCTCTTTGCACAAACGCCCGATGACAAACTGACGTCGCGCATGACGGCCCACAACAGCGTGGAATACTCGGGCGCGCCGCATATCGTCGTGCCGTTTTACCAGAAGGGCCTCGGTTTCGACCAGGGTTTTGCCGGCACTTACATGTTTGCCGTGGTGTATCCGGTCGCCAAGGTCGAGACGGCCACGGCCAGCAGCCGCGTCTTCGGCCAGCACATCGATGGCCAGCAGCAGGGCAGCCCGCGCTACCGCTTCCGCGTGCCGGGCAAGGCGCAGTGGAACAGCAATGAAACCTTCATGCTGAAATTTGAACGCAAGGGCCGCCGCGAAGAGATCACTTTCCGCTTCAGCAACGAAAAAAGCTGTCCCTCCGCTTTCAATGCCATCACGCCCAAATATGGCTTTCCCATCCAGGTCAGCGCCACCTTCAAGGATGGCAAGGGATGCCTGAAAGTATGCGACAGCCGCGACCAGTGGCCGGGCTTTTGCGCCTTCCAGCCGCCGCCGGCCGCTTGATCGGTACGCGGCTGAGCAATACCTGCAGACGTAAAAAAAGGCCGATGAAAATCGGCCTCGATGACAATGTGTTGCTTAGCGGTAAAACGCTTCGACTTTGCCCTTCAGCTTGATCTGCAGCGGACGGCCGCGGCGATCGAGGGACTTGGTGGAAGCGACCTTGATCCAGCGTTCGCTGATGCAATATTCTTCCACGTCAAGACGTTCCTTGTCGTTGAAGCGGATGCCGACGTCGTTCTCGAACACGGCTGCAACGTGGTAAGGGCTGCTAGGGTCGATCGACAGGCGATCGGGCAAAGGGGGTAAGGTGGTGGTATCGTTCATGGGCGTAATTATCACCCAGAATGCGGATCCAGACAACGGCCTTTCGCAGGGCACCCGTCGGACCGTCCATGAAATGGCGGGCCTGGCCCTACGGTACCCATGGGCCGGCACGGCACTGCCGCACCGGCCCATGCTGCAGCGGAGTCCCGGCAGATTTGCCGGCAATCACACGACCCGGCAATCAGGATTTGTCATCATTCTTGTGGCTTTGACGTCCCGTTTCCACATGCTGCTCATGCGCGCCGCCGCGCGAACCGGCGCCGGAACCCGCTTGTTCGCTGGCGCTCCTGCCTAGTCCCGATTGTTGCGAACCGGATTGCTTGTCGCCGTCATTCTTGTGGCTTTGGCGGCCCGCCTCGACATGCTGCTCGTGCTTGCCGCCCTGGGTGCCACCGGACGGCTGGCGGGTGCCGGACTGCTTGTCCGACTGCTGCTTGTCCGACTGTTGGTTGCCCGATTGCTGTTTGTTCGACTGCTTACCGCTTTTGTCGTTGCTGTTGGAAGTCATGATCATTACCCCTATGGTTAGTCTGCGTCATCATCCGTACCAAGGATGGCGTGAGGATGGATGAAGGATGCTCCTGGCTGGCCTCCGGCGCCGTGCAGCACCGTTGAGGCCATTTTCGCTGCCTGACGCTGGCTTAACCATAGGGACACTACCTGTCGCTACGTAGGAAAACTCCGTGGTGCGTGATAACCATTTCTGCATTGCATTTTTACAGATGCCGTGTTTCCTGCGGCGGCGTGTCCCACTCGTCATGCCGGCCATCGATAAAGGTGACTGGCACCTGGGCCAGTTCAGCCACCGACGCGTCATCGAGGCAACTGACGCTGATGCCGATAAACGGACCGCTGCGTGCAGAATCGCCGTGGCCAAACGGGCGCACGCCGCAATGGCGGCAAAAATAGTGGCGTTCGCGGCCGGCGCCGAAGCGGTATTCGCTCAAGTCCCCTTTGCCGGCCAGCAGGCGGAAGGCCGAGGGTGGCACCAGACTGGCCCAGCAGCGCACTTTCAGGCAGAACGAACAGTTGCAGCGCAGGCTGCGGGCCGCCAGGTCGATCTCGGCCGCGAAGCGCACGGCACCGCAGTGGCAACTGCCATGGTAGGTTTTTTTCATCGTGACCCACTTTACAGGGTTGCCGGACTGTCATGCAACTATCGGCATGGCGAGAGTGTGGCATCCACCAGGTCACGCCCTATAATGACGGCTGTTGAATGGACGGGATAGGAGTTGCAGTATGGAAATTAACATGACTGACAGCTTGCGGCAACAGGCGTATGCGCAGGCGGCAGCCTTCGTGCACACGCTCGACCGGCGCGATCCTGTTGCGCTGCAACGCGACTGGTCCCTGTCGCCAGCCGTGGCCGAGGAGATCGTCGAGATGCTCGACAGCTATTTTTCGGCAAACCAGGCGCTGTCGCTGGCGCCGCTGGCGCAGGCCTTTGTGCCGGGCAAGGGTGGCCGTCCCGCCGTGGATGTGTATGCCACCGACGCCGGGCCGCTGGGCATGGAATGCCTGTTGCTGGCCGATGGCAAGCCGGGCGAAGCGACCTTGCACCTGGAAATGTCCGGCCACGATGGCGCTCTGTGCCTGCATTACCAATACATCGGATCCTGAGAGCAGCATGACCGCACTGATCAGCGAAACACAACAGCGCATCTGCGACAAATTCGGCTTGCCGGCGCAGGCGCCCGAGCCCATGGTGGCCCTGGCCATCGGCAGCCTGGACCAATCGCCCATCTACGGCACGCGCATCGCGCTGCCGGAAAACGGCACCATCAGCTGGTTCATCCACTGCGGCGGGCACGACGATGCCAGCGGCTTTTACCAGCCCCTGCATGCGGAACACCTGCACGAGATGCTGCCGCAGGTGGTCGATTACCTGGCTTTGCCCAGCGGCGCCAGGTTCATCCTCGACCGGGAAGGCTATGAAGACGTGTGGCTCGAAGAGTAACTTTCTGACCGGCAAGATTGTCGTTGACGTTGATAAATAGGTATGGGATGCTGCTGTTCCGTTTTCTCTTGCTGAAAGCCGCATCTTGAACCCACACCTCCCGTCTGTCCTGCTGATCATGGCGCTTGGCGCCGTTACCTCTCCCGTCACTGCAGCCGCAGCCGCCGCTCCCGCCAGCGGGCCGCAGGCATTGCGTGCGGAACAGGACATCGTCGCTTTTGTGCGCAGCGAAATGCAGGAGCGCCAGATTCCAGGACTGCAACTGGCGGTGATACAGCGTGGCAAGGTCGTGCTGGCGCGCAATTTCGGCCTGGCCAGCCTGCAATACCAGGTGCCGGTGACGGATGCCAGCCTGTTTTCCATCAATTCGGCGACGAAAGCGTTTGCGGGCGTGGCCGTGATGCAACTGGTGCAGCAGGGCAAGATCGATCTGGCGGCACCGATCGGACAGTATCTGACGGGCTTGCCTTCAGCTTGGCAAGCCGTGACGGTGACGCAGTTGCTCAAGCATATTTCGGGCTTGCCCGATGTGCTGGACCAGCGCAGTGGCAAGCTGGTGGGGCCGCAGCCGGACGACGCCGACGCGGCGTGGCGAGCCGTGCAGGCGCTGCCCGTGGAAGCCCAGCCAGGCGAGCGCTACCGCTACAACCAGACCAATTATGTGTTGCTGGCGCAATTGATCGAGCGGCAAAGCGGCCAGCCCTTTGTCTCCTTCATCCAGCGGCAACAGTTTGACGTGGCGGGCATGCCGCACAGCGGTTTTGGCGATGCGAAGGACGTGGTCGTCAACAAGGCCAGTTCCTATGTGCTGAACCGGGGCGGCAACGGTTACCGCAACGTGAACGAGGATTTCCCCGTGTTCATGCGCGCCGGGGCCGGCATCAACAGCAATGCGGGTGAACTGGCGAACTGGCTCATCGCGCTGCAGTCGGGACGCTTGCTGGCGCCCGCCAGCGTGGCGCGGCTGTGGCAGCCGACCAGCCTGAACGACGGCAAGCCGGCCCCGTGGGCGCTGGGCTGGCCCACCATCGGCCGCGATGGCCACCGCGCCGTGGCCGGCATCGGCGGCGCCCGCTCGGCCTTCTATGTGTATCCGGACGATGGTCTGGCCGTCATTATCCTCAGCAACCTGGCCGGCGGCCAGCCGGAACAGCTGATCGATACCGTCGCCGGTTTCTACATTCCCGCCCTGCGCCAGCAGCGCGGCGGCGCGTATGCCGCGCACCTGCTGCGCAAGGCCGCGGCCAGCGACGGTTTCGACGGGCTGGACAAGAAACTGGCGGCCATCCGGCGCCAGCATGGGCTGTCCGAGCCCACCGAAGACGACTTGAATGCCTGGGGCTACCGCCTGCTGGGCCGGCAGCAGCCGAACCAGGCGGTCGCTGTTTTCCAGCTCGGCGTGCAACTCTACCCGCAAGGGGCGAATGGCCACGACAGCCTGGCCGAAGCGTACGAGGCGGCGGGCGCCACGGCGCTGGCCGTCACGCATTACCGCCGTTCACTGCAACTGGATCCCGGCAACACGCACGCCGTGGCGCGCTTGCGGGTCTTGGCCGCCGACTAAGGGGCTGCCTGGGCTGCCGTAGCCTTGCCGTGCTCGGCCCCATGCAAGGCCAGGTAAGTGGCCAGATTCTCGTCGTCTATGCCCAGCGCGCGCAAGACTTCTTGCGTGAAGGTGACGGGCGCCGTGCCTGGCGCCGTGATGATGCGCTGGTCGGCCACGGCCCAGGGCACATCCTGATACAGGGCGGCGCCCGCATAGCCGACATCCGTCAGGTTATCGGCGGAATTGGAGGTGTGGCGCACGTTGTCGAGCACGCCCGCCTGCGCCAGCACGCGGGTGCCATCGCAAATGCCGGCCAGCACCACGCCCTTGTCGCGGGCGGCGCGCAGCAGGGGCCCCAGGTCGGGCGCCTTGCCGCTTTTCCAGTGGCTGCCGCCACACACCATGAGCAAGTCGAGTTCATCGAGTGAAATGGCTTCCAGCGCCAGCTGCGGCGTGACCTGCATGCCGCCGGACGAGGTGACGGGCAGGCCGCCCGGCGTGGCGAACTGCGTATAAAAGCCGTAATACAGGCGCGCCGTGGAGTTGATCAGGGCGGTTTCCCAATCGGCAAAATTCTCGGTCAATATGGTGATGGCACGTGTCATGGAAAAGTCCTGTCGCAGGTGGAGATATCAATAGTACAGGCTGGCTAGCCTGCTGGTGCCGAAAGCATAATAGAAAGTACTGACAATTTCTGTCAGGAGCGCGCTTGAACCAAGAGCGCGCATGAAATGATGGTACAGACTGCAAGAGACTACGCTACAATCGCTGGCCCGTCCGCACGGGCCTTCCCCCCCTTGAATGCCTGTTACCTGTCGCCTCCATGCTGATTCTGTTTTGCCGTGTCCTGTTCAGCGTTGCTGGCCTGCTGCTTTTCTTCCTCTTCGATCAATTAAGCGCGAACGAATGCCTGAAATTGAGCGTCTTGCTGGCGGCTTTCCTGCTGGGCGTGGGCGGCGTGCTGCACGCCTGGCGCTGCAACGCCAGCGCCGGCGCGGTCACCGTGCTGCTGCGCGTCGTCGTGCCCGTGTTTTATCTCGACGCCGCCATCAAAGGGTTTTTACGTGGCTATTTTGGCATGCGGCCGAATCCAAATGCAGTTTTACAGGCCATGTTTGCGACAGATCAAGCCGAAACGGGAGAATTTTTCCTGCACAACAGCATTGCCCTGGCGCAATCGGCGGTCTGGTTTGTGCTCGTGACGGTGGCGCTGCTGCTGGCCGACCGCCAGTTGCTGCGCTGGCAGGCGGCGCGCGGCAGTGCGGTGCCGGGCCTGCTGCAAAAAGGCTTTGCCGCCACCATGGCCGTCTTTCTCGTGCTGCTGCACGTCAATACCACCATGCGGCGCGAAAATCCGGCCCTGTTCTGGCCGCTACGCTACCAGCAGTACAAGGCGCAGCTGGAAGCGATGAAATCCATGCAGCATGCGCTGACGGCGGCCATGGCCGCGCCGCGCGACTGGCATGTGCGCTATGCGGGTGAGGATGCCCGCACCGTCATCCTGGTGATCGGCGAGAGCACCAACCGCGCCTCGATGTCGCTGTATGGTTACGCGCGCGCCACCACGCCCCGGCTCGACGCCATGCGTTCCAGGCTGCTGGTGTTCAATGATGTGATTTCGCCCGCGTCCAGCACGGTGGAATCGATGATGACCATGCTTACGCCAGCCGATATCGGCAACCCCGATGCGTGGATGGCCAAGCCCAACCTGCTGATGCTGGCCGAGGCGGCCGGCTACAAGACGTTCTGGGTCTCGAACCAGACGCGCAACGATGGCTGGATCGGACTGTTGGCGGGCGAGGCGGATGAAAGCGATTTCATCAACTACGGTACGGGACGTGGCGAAAACAATTTCGACGGCAAGCTGTTCCAGCCGTTCGCCCGTGCGCTGGCCGATAGCGCGCCGAAAAAGCTGATCGTGGTGCACTTGCTGGGTGCCCATCCCAGCTATGACATGCGCTATCCCAGCCGCTTTGCGCATTTCGACCAGGCGCAGGACGCCGTCAGCGCGCAAATGGCCAGCCAGGGCAGGTCAAGCTGGGTACGCAGCCGGCGCGATGAGTACGATAACGCCATCCGCTATGGCGATTATGTGCTGGGCAACTTGATCGGCATGGCCGACCAAGGCAAGGCCGGGCGCGCCGTCTCGCTGCTGTTTGTCTCCGACCATGGTCAGGAAGTCGGCTACAGCCGCAATCACGCGGGCCATTCCGCGTCGGACAAGAGCGGCTATGAAATTCCCATGTTGATCTGGAACAAGCAGCAAGCGCCGCAATCGACGGCCGCGCGCGCCGCGCTGGAAAACCGGCCGTATCAGACGGACAAGCTCGATGCGACCGTGCTGGGCCTGCTGAAGATCGAGACGCGTTATTACGCGGCGCATGACGATATCCTCAGCGGTGCCTTTCAGCCCGTGCAGCGCTTCATGAATGGCTTGCAATACCAGCGCGGCGCGCCCGTGTTGGTTCGCGCACCTGGCGCCAGCTGACATGCAAGAGGCCCGGCGCCGCCGCGGAAAGCGGCGGGGCCGGGCCTCTGCTGTGTTGCGGATGACTTGCCGATTACTTCTCGGCGAACGCGCGCTCGACAACGAAGTCGCCGGGCGTCGAGGTATTGCCTTCCTTAAAGCCACGCGCTTCCAGCATCTCTTTCAGGTCGCGCAGCATGTCCGAGCTGCCGCAGATCATGACGCGGTCTTCGGCAGGATTGAGTGGTGGCAAGCCCAGGTCTTCGGCCAGCTTGCCGTTCTCGATCAGTGCCGTGATGCGGCCCATGTTGCGGAAGTCTTCGCGCGTGACGGTCGGGTAATAGCGCAGCTTGTCGCTGACCATTTCGCCCAGGAATTCATGCTTCGGCAGGTGCTCTTCCAGCAGCTCGCGGTAGGCCAGTTCATCGACCTGGCGCACGCCATGCACAAGGATCAACTGGTCGAAGCGCTCGTAGATGTCCGGATCGCGCACGATGCTGAGGAACGGCGCCAGGCCCGTGCCTGTCGACAGCATGTACAGGCGCTTGCCTGGCAGCAGGTAGTCGGACACCAGGGTGCCCGTCGGCTTGCGGCCGACAATGACGGTATCGCCCACCTGCAAGTGCTGCAAACGCGACGTCAGGGGGCCGCCCGGCACCTTGATGCTGAAAAATTCCAGGTGCTCTTCGTAGTTGGCGCTGGCGATACTGTAGGCGCGCAGCAAGGGCTTGCCATCGACGCGCAGGCCGATCATGGTGAAATGGCCATTCGAGAAACGCAGCGACGGGTCGCGCGTGGTGGTAAAGGAGAACAGGGTATCCGTCCAGTGGTGCACGCTTAATACGCGCTCTTCATTCATCGAACTCATAGTGTTTGTTGGCTGGTCAAAAAAATGGTTAGTTGCTGGCAACTGCTGGCAAAAGTGAAACCCTGTGTAGGCCCAGACACTATTGTACCGGCCTCCACACGAAATTGTTACCGTCTATCGCCGCCAATGCTGCCGCATACGGTGCCAACATTATAGTGCGGATGGCAAGTTCGGGCTGGGATTTGCCCGGAAACGGGCTGTGGGCATGCGCTCTCTTGACCTGGCTCACTTTTTCAAGGTGCCGCTCCAGGGCTGCCGCCAGCACACGCAGGCGCGGCCGTGGCGGTGCCGCGGAAGCGCCGGCGCAGGGCGGTATTGGCCGGTTCGGACACATAGCGGGCGACGAGGGCGGCCGCCAGCGCCGTCACGGCCAGGAAAAGCGCCAGCCACGGCAAGCGCTCCGCGTAGCCCAGGCTAGCCTTATCGACCACATTGCGCATGGCGGCCAGCACGATGATATGGAACAAGTACAGCTCATAGCTGTGCCGTCCCAGCCATTGCAGCAGACCGGGGCGGCCCTGGCTGGCCGCCTGGCCCGCCGTGGCGCCCATGATGAAGGCGGCGCTGGCCAGCGCGATCGCGCTGAAGCCGAAGACTTCATGGCCGCCGATACCGCGTACATACAGGGCCGCCAGGGCCAGGCCCGCTACCCAGCGCAAGCGTTGCCCGGCACGCGCGCCGGGCTGCCAATGTTGTGTCAGCAGGGCCGTCAGGCAGCCGATGGCGATGGCGTCGAAACAGGCGGCATAGCCATACATGAAGTAGATTTCGTTGTCCGCGTGCAGGCTGCGATAGACGGGGCCGGCCACGATGACAGCGCCGCACAGCAGCATGATCGCCTGGCGCTGGCGCAGGAAGCGGCACGACAGCGGCAGCAGCAGATAAAACATTTCCTCGACCGATAGCGACCAGTACACGTTCAGGCAGTAATTGAAATAGCCGGCGCTTTGCATCAGCACGTTGTGCCAGAAGGTCAGTACGGAAGCGATGGCGATGAAGAAATAGCTGGCTGGCAAGTCCTTGCCGCCATCCGAATTGGCAAAGAAGGGCACGTCCAGCACGCCCAGCAGCACGATGAGGGACAGGGCCAGCAGCAGAGACGGTAGCAGGCGGGCGATGCGGTATGCATAAAACGCCGCCAGGTCGATGCGCGCCAGGTCGCCCCAGCGGCGTAGCGAGGTCGAGGTGATCAGGTAGCCGGAAATTACGAAGAACATGGTCACGCCGTAATTGCCCTGGTAGGCGGCGCCCAGCAGCCAGCCCGGCAAGGCCGAGAGCGGGCTGTTCTTCAAGCCATAGGCCAGCGCGAAGTGCAGCACCAGCACGCACAGGATGGCCGCGCCGCGCAGGGCGTCGATATGATGGTTGCGGGCTTGCAATGGCGTCCTTGTTTGGTTTGCTTGCATGAGGGGCGATTATGTGAGATATGTCGCTCGCAGGTCAACGATTTTGCAATTGCCGGGAAGGCGCGCCGAATGGAGCAGGGGGCGGGGGCGCCTTGCGTGTATGATATTGCCGAACAGAATTGTTGGGCATCTGTCATCTTGCGGGCGCGGTTTTTCGTGCCTGCCAGCCCATGAATCTGCGTGCACGATTCCGACCGCCAGATGCCTGCCCCACAGCGAAAGGTAATAAAGATGTATAAAACAGTGCGCGACATGTTCCTGCATTTCAAGGAAGCCGTCCCATTCCGCCTCGTCCCCGCCTTAATTTGCACTGCCTTGCTGGTGAGCATGTTATTGCTGCCGGCGCCGGACAGCTTGACGCCCAAGGCCTGGGGCCTGCTGGCGATTTTCCTCACCACCATCCTGGCGATCATTTTAAAAGTCATGCCCATCGGCGTGATGGCCATGATGGCCATTGTCATCGTTTCCTTGTCGCAAGTGACGTCGACCTCGTCCAAGGGCGCCATCACGGATGCGCTCAGCAGTTTTTCGAATCCATTGATCTGGCTGATCGTCGTGGCGATCCTGATTTCGCGCGGCCTGAAAAAGACGGGGCTGGGCAGCCGCATCGGCCTGCTGTTCATTTCCCTGCTGGGCAAGCGCACCATGGGCATCGGCTACGGCCTGGCGATTTGCGAACTGGTGCTGGCGCCATTTACGCCGAGTAACACGGCACGCGGTGGCGGCATCGTCCACCCCGTCATGAAATCGATCGCCAACGCCTTCGATTCGGACCCTGCCAAGGGCACGGAAAAGAAAGTCGGCACCTATCTGGCTCTCGTCAACTACCACGCCAACCCCATCACCTCGGCCATGTTCCTGACGGCCACGGCGCCCAATCCGCTGGTGGTCGATTTCGTGGCCAAGGCCAGCGGCCAGAGTTTCCACCTGACGTGGACCACCTGGGCCCTGTGCATGCTGCTGCCGGGCCTGGTGTGCCTGCTGGTGATGCCATTGATCATCTACTGGCTGTCGCCGCCGGAATTGAAAGCCACGCCGGACGCCGTCACCTACGCCAAGGCGGAGCTGAAAAGCATGGGCCCGCTGTCGCCGTCGGAAAAAGTCATGCTGGGCACCTTCGCCCTGCTGCTGTTGCTGTGGGCGAACGTGCCCGCCATGCTGTTCGGTCCCGCGTTTTCGCTCGATGCGACGGTGGTGGCCTTTGTCGGCTTGTTCGTGCTGATCATTACCGGCACCATCGACTGGGACGACGTGTTGTCCGAAAAGAGCGCCTGGGATACCCTCGTTTGGTTCGGCGCGCTGGTGATGATGGCCGAGCAGTTGAACAAGACGGGCGTGATTGCCTGGTTCTCGGCCGGCATGAAGGCCGCCATTGTCGCCAGCGGCATGGACTGGCTGCCGATAGCCGCCGTCCTGGTGCTGGTGTTTGTCTTTTCGCATTACTTCTTTGCCAGCACGACGGCCCACATCAGCGCCATGCTGCTGGCCTTCCTGACGGTGGGCCTGCACCTGATTCCCGCCGAGTACCACGTACCCTTCATGCTGATGATGACGGCCGGCTCGGCCATCATGATGACCCTGACGCACTATGCCACGGGCACGTCGCCCATCATCTTTGGCAGCGGCTTCGTGACGATGGGCAACTGGTGGCGCGTCGGCTTCATCATGTGCGTGGTGGAACTGGTGATCTTTGCCGTTGTCGGCACGACCTGGTGGAAATTGCTCGGTTACTGGTAAGACTGCACACTATCGCTGGCGCGCCAGTGTCGATAGTCACTACCTGCGCGGATCGCACCACATCCGTCGCCGGACGTCTCAGCCATGCATGCGCGGCAACCACATGCCCATGCTGGCGACGGCGATGCCCACGCCCATTGCCACTGTCAGGAGCGACAGTAGCGTCGCCATCGTCCAGCGGGCCGGCGCGCTGCCGCCGTCGCGGCTGCGCAAATAGCCCTCCAGCACGGCCAGCGGCAGCAGATACTGCGCGTAGGCAAGAAAACTCAGGAAAGGTCCCGTGAAGCTGCCTGGGTCGAAACCGGCCGGGCCGCCGTTGACGGCCAGCCAGAACATCAGGCCGACACGGAAGAACCACACGCCGCTGACCGCCAGGAACAGGCGCATGGCCCAGCGCCGGTGCGCGGCAATATCGCGCTGCAAGGCGCGGCGCAGCGTCAGGCCCGCGAACAGCAGCACCAGCACGGCATTGAGGCTGATGCCGATGTGCTGCACCACGTCGCCGACGGCGCCGCGCCACCACAACATGTATATGCCTGACAGCGCGGCCAGCACGGCGCCGGCCAGGTACGCGCGCCCGTTCCAGCGGTGCACGCGGGGAGCGATGCGGCGCAGCTGCGGCACCAGTTGCAGAGCGCCGCCCAGCATGATGACGGCCGCCAGCAGCAGGTGGATGCCGGTGGCCAGGTTGCCCACGCCATCGCCGGGCACGTGGCCGTGCGACATGACCGCATTCCAGCCCTGGAAGTTGCCGTGTATGCCATGCCCGCCGTACAGGACCACGATGTAGGCGGCAAACACCAGCTGGCCGAGGACGGTGGCCGCGAACCAGAAGGTTGCGGCGGCCGACAGCGCCGTGGCGGCCCCGTTGCGTGATGACGCCAGACGCGATGCGGGGACATGGCTGGCGGCGGAAGGTGCGGATGGCATGGCGTGTCTCCTGACAGTGTTGTGCAGCCATCAAGATAGGCGGGCATCCTCCGGTCGGGCGCGAACCGGCGCCGCCGGTGCGACGAACGACGGTTTTCAGGGCTTGAACGGCGGGCGTATCGCGGGTATGGTGATGCCATGACATCTGCGCCCGCCACCACCCGCCGCTACGCCGCGCTTCTGCCCAGCGCGCGGCAGGCGCTCGTCGTGACGGTCTTCACCTTGCTGCTGTCGTGGCTGCTGCACCTGCTCAGCGGGACTTCTTACCTGGGCGTGTTCGGGCGTATCGGTTTTATCGGTGCCGCCTTGCTGCTGGCGTATTCGGCGGCCGGCGCCCTGCGTCCGCGCTGGCTGCCCCTGGCGGCGGCAAGAGTGGGCGCCGTGGTGCTGATGGCGCCCGTGGCCGCGTTTGTGACGGCACTGGCCACGCAGCGCAGCCAGTTCTTTACCTACCTTGCGCAAACGCAAACCCTCGTCGGTCACTTCCTGATGGTGTTCCTGGCCATCGTCTTCGGCGTATCGTTTTCCCTGCTGGCCATGCGCAGCGAACGGCGCGAGCGCGAACGGGCCGACCGCCTGCAGGCCGAGCTGGTAAACAGTTCGTTGGAGCGCGAATTGCTGGACGCGCGCCTGCGCCTGCTGCAGGCGCAGATCGAGCCGCATTTCCTGTTCAACACCCTGGCCAATGTCGAAGCGCTGGTGGCGACCGGCTCGCCGCATGCGGGGCCCGTGCTGCGCCAGCTGATCGCCTATCTGCGCGCCGCCATGCCGCGATTGAACGACAGGGCCGCCACCCTGGAACAGGAACTGCAGCTGGTGCGCGCCTACCTTGAACTGATGCAGGTGCGCATGCCGGACCGCTTGCAATTTGCCGTCGTCGGCTGCGTGCAGGCGGCCACCTTGCGCTTTCCGCCGATGGCGCTGCTGACGCTGGTGGAAAACGCCGTACGCCATGGCATCGATCCCGGCGTGGCAGGCGGGCGCATCGACGTGGGCACGGAAGTGGAGCCTGCCAGCGGCAAGGTGCGCGTCTGGGTCAGCGACACGGGCGTGGGCATGGCGGAGACGACGCAGCCGGGCACTGGCCTGAACAATGTGCGCAGCCGCCTGCTGGCCGTGTATGGCCCCGGCGCCCGCCTCGAGCTGCATGCCGTCGCGCCGCAGGGCGTGCGCGCCGAGCTGCATTTCATCCTTCCTGGTGACACGCATTGAACATGACGACCGCCCTGATCGCCGACGACGAACCGCTGCTGCGCGAGCGCCTGCGCAGCCATCTGGCCAGCTTGTGGCCCCAGTTGCGCGTCATCGACGATGCGCGCAATGGCGCCGAAGCGGTGGAACTGTTTGAGCTGCATCAACCCGAGATTGTCTTTCTCGATATCCGCATGCCGGGCATGGATGGCATCGCCACGGCGCGCGCGCTGGCCCGCCGCGCGCACTTGGTGTTTGTCACCGCGTATGATCAGTACGCATTGCAGGCGTTCGAGCAGGGCGCCATCGATTACCTGGTGAAACCCGTCGACCCGCTCCGCCTGGCCGATACGGTGCAGCGATTGCAAGAGCGGCTCGCCAGTCCGTTGGCGGCCGACAACGGGCTGGACGCCGTGCTCGACCAGCTGGCCAGCAGGCTGAGCCAGCGCGCCGCGCCGCCTGCCTGGTTGCAATGGATCAAGGCGTCTGTCGGCAGCAGCGTGCGCCTGATTCCCGTCGAGCAAGTGCGCTATCTGCGTGCCGAAGAGAAATATACGCTGGTGGCATGGGAAGAGGGCGAGGCCCTGATACGCACCAGCATCAAGGAGCTGGGCGAACAGCTGGACCCGGGCCGCTTCGTGCAGACGCACCGTTCCGTCATCGTCAACCTCGCGTATGTCGGTGCCGTTACACGGGGCGTGAATGAAACGGCGCAGCTGCGGCTGCGGGGCAGCAGCGTAACCTTGCCCGTCAGCCGCAGCTATCTGCACCATTTCCGGCAGATGTGATTGCATTGACGGGCAACTGCACCACCACCTTGCCGCGCGCGCGGCCCTGCGCCAGGTAGGCCAGCGCCTGTTTTGCCTCAAGAAAAGGAAATACCCGGTCGATCACAGGGCGGATGCTTCCCGCTTCCAGCAGGGCGGCAAGCTGCGCCAGCTGGCCGCCGTCGGGGCGCACGAAGTGGAAGGCATAATCGGCGCCGCGCCGCTTCGCCAGGCCGATGATCTTGCGGCTGAGCAAACCAAACACCAGCTTCAGCACCAGGTTCATGCCGCGCGCGCGGGCGAAGGCGGCGTCCGGTGGACCGATCAGCGAGACGACATGGCTGCCAGGCTTGACGATGCGCAAGGCCTTTTCCAGCCCGTCGCCGCGCAGCGTGCCCAGCACGGCGTCGTAATCGCGCAGCACCTCCTCGAATGGCTGTTTCTTGTAGTCGATGACTTCATCGGCGCCCAGGCCGCGCACCAGTTCCACATTCGCCGTGCTGGTGGTGGTGCCGACGCGGGCGCCCAGGTGCCTGGCCAGCTGGATGGCAAAGGTGCCGATGCCGCCCGAACCGGCCGGGATGAACACTTTCTGTCCCGGCTGGAGCTGCATGCGCTCATGCATGGCTTGCCATGCCGTCAGGCCAACCATGGGAATCGAGGCCGCCTGCACGAAATCGAGGTTGGCGGGCTTGAGGGCGGCCGCAGGCTCGGGCACGACGGCAAATTCGGCCAGGCTGCCATATGGCGTGTCGAAAATACTCGCATACACGGCGTCGCCCACTTTGAAGCGCGTGACGGCGCTGCCCACGGCCACGACGACGCCGGCCAGGTCGCTGCCCAGGGTCGCCGGCAGGCGCAGTTTCAATATGGGCTTGAAGTCGCCCCTCGGGATCAGATAATCGATGGGGTTCAGTCCCGCGGCGCGCACCTGCACCAGCAGTTCGCCGGGGCCGGGCGCCGGGCGGGGCAGTTCGGCAAACGCGACATGATCGAGGCCGCCATATTGTTTGAGTTGCAATGCTTGCATGATGTTCTCGCTGAACGGTGAAAAAGGCGCTGGCACTCAAGCCAGGCGCAGACCCCTGCGCAAGTCTGCGTCCAGCAGCGCGGCGGGCATGAAACGGCGCATCAAGCGCAAACGCGCGGCCAGCGGGCCGGCCGTGTAGCGCAACTTCGGCTGGCGTGCCGGTACCGCCGCCAGGACGGTGCCGGCCACCACGCCAGCGTCATCGGCGCCGGCCATGAGTGCCTGCAGCCGGCGCATGACGGCCGCGCGCACCTGCTGGTAGGCGGCGAGCGACGCATCGGGTGGCAGCAGATTGGCTTCGAACGTGGTTTTCGTGCAGGCCGGACGAGGCGCCGGGGACCAGGGCAATCTTGTGCTTTTTCATGGCAGTTCTTGCAGTAGTTGACAGCTTGGTAGATAAAATATGACGATCATCATACTATGGTTGAAAAAAAAAGCCCGGAGCGGACCAACGCCACGGGCAGCACAGTTAATTTGCGGCTTGAAACTGCGTCAGGGTGGCCGCGCACAGCGCATCCGACAGGGCAGGTTCGTCGACGGCGCGCGCCAGGATGGTGGTGCCGATCATGGCGCACACCATGGCCATGGCTTGTGCGTGCGCTTCAGGCTGGCCCCAGTTCGGCAACTGGCGCGCGAACAGGTCGATCATTTCCTTGATGTGGATGGTGGCGGCGCGCCGTACCTCGGGCGCCTGGCGCGGCATTTCCGAACCCAGCGCCGACACGGGGCAGCCCACCTCGATGGCGGCAATGTGTTCGGGCGACAGATACGCAGCCATCATGGCCTGCGGCGCCTGGCCGGGTGGGGCGGCAGCCGCCACCCTGGCCGCCAGCGCCACCGCCTCGGCACCCGCGCGGTCGCCCGCTTCGGCCAGCAGGGCGTCGCGCGAAGCGAAGTGCGCATAAAAGCCGCCGTGCGTCAGGCCCGCTTCCTTCATGATGTCGGCCACGCCCGTGCCCGCATAACCGCTGCGGCGGATGGCGCGCGTGGCCACCTCGACGATGCGTTCATGGGTGGCTTCCTTGCGGCTTTGGGCCGAGGGTTTGTTGGATGAATTTTTCATGACGGTCATCATATCGTAATTTTCAGCATCGTGCACACGATGCTTCGGCACACGATTGACCTGCACCACAGTACAGGTGAATAATGTGATGGCCCGATTTTCAGCTGCATCGCGCTACCCATGGTCTGGTTTCATGACTGGCTGGGTAGCTGGAATAAGGAACGACAAGGAGCGGCAATGACATCTTTTACAGCGGAAACGCCAGAACAGCTGTTTTCCTACGGCACCTTACAGCAGGCCGATGTGCAGCTGGCCACCTTCGGGCGCCTGCTGGACAGCCGGCCCGACCAATTGCCCGGCTACCGCCTGGCGCTGCTGGCCATCGATGATGCGCAGGTGGTGGCGACCAGCGGCAAGACGCACCACCCGATCGCCTCGCGCAGCGGCGCGCCGACGGATTGCGTGCCGGGCGCCGTGCTGGCCATCTCGGCGGACGAATTGCGGCAGGCAGACGGCTACGAGGTGGCCGCCTACCGGCGCGAGCGCGTCACCCTGGCGTCAGGCATGCAGGCCTGGGCGTATGTGGATGCGCGCAATGCGGCGCCGTGACCACTGCTTCCGGCGCCGCTTTAATTTGAAAAAGAACGGCTAGTTTTTCAGACTGCAGAAGGAAGTATAGTGGTCCTGCGTATAGTAGCGTTCCACCAACTTGCGTTTGCCCGCCGGAGTCTGTACAAGCAGTACCGCACGATGCGAACCCGCCCCGCCGTCGCCGCCGATACCCAAATAGTATTCATAATAAACCTCGTCCTTGCCGGCGGGGGGGAGGCGCTTTTCATTATTATTGAATACGATATTGCCCGGACCACCCGCCACCGCGCTCGTCTTTGCGTTGCGGTAGGCGTCATATTCGCTATTTTGCGGGGTAGGCAGGGTTTTGCTCGGTTCCCTTTTGCCGCAGTCAGGGATCTTCGCCGCATAGGCATGGGAAGATAACAGGGCGCCTGCCACAATAAGACCCAGCGACCATGTTGTTGCGCGTTGAGTTTTCATCGATCAGCTTTCGTTGGTGTTGCGTTCAATGGATAGGCTTCTTTTGATACGGCCGGTGTTCGGGCGACCGGTGTAATCTCTGCAATACTGAATATAGTTAAATTTTTGAAAATATAACTATCCAATTGTCACTTGCCGATAAATAGTTTTATGTCCTCTTCAGAGAAATAGGAGGGGTGCTGACAAAATGGTGAACAGATGGATGGTGTAATGCTGCGGAAAATCAATGCAGGAAAAGGCATTCAGGGCAGTCACATAGTCAAACACATTAACGTGACAGTGTTAGGGTTTTTTTGATTGGCAATTAGTTATGCTATGAATCAGTTATTGGAAACAAGCGAGCCAGTTTATGCATATCGCTTTCCCGATATTCTGTTGTCGAGCGTATCAAACCCTGAATGATGAATGTATTCATCGTCAATCATTAACTTCTGATAGGAATCTGCATGAGCCATGACCACCTCGGTTGCGCCTGCTGCAACCTGCCTCACCTGCCTACACTGACAAGCGGCCTGTTGAAAGAAACCGCACTCAGCGGTGAACTGGACGCGGCGTTCCAGCAGACATACTCCCGCACTCCGGAAAACTGACGCCGCAAGCCATCATCTTCCATAACGGTGTCATTCATATCATGGCCGCCGACGGCAGCGAGCAGGTGGCGGCACTGGGCATGGCCGGCGGCAGCATCATTGTCACCGGCACGCTGCAGAACGTGCGCCAGGCCATGCAACTGCGCCAGCCGCTGGACGGCCGCACCTTGCTGCCTGGCTTCATCGAAGCCCATATGCACGTCCTGCCCAGTGCGTTGTACAAGAGCTGGCTGTCACTCACGCCCTTCCAGCCGGCACCCCGGCAACAGGAGTTGAATCTGGAATATAGTTTCCAGAGCATCAGCCAGCTGATTCTTGCCGCGCTGGCAGAGCCGAAGAAGTTGCCGAAAGACAAAAAAGCAATCCTTGGGTACTGGGCTTCGGCGTCGATCCCTCGCTGATGCAGCCTTGGGAAGACATCACCGCCAGCCAGCTGGACCCGCTGAGCAGCACGGTGCCTATCCTGCTGATGAACTCTTCCGGCCACCTTGCCTATCTCAATACCGCTGCGCCGAAGGCGGCTGGTATCCGGGATCCGTCCGGTGTGCTGACCGAAATTAACATCGCCAAGGCGCTGCAGGTCGCGCCGCAGCCCAAGCTGCTGGAATTTGTCGCGCGCCTGAAGCAGGTGCTGGACAACGCCTCCGCCATGGGATTTACCAGCGTATTCGACGCCGGTCTGGGGGCCACCGAGCAGCTACAGGTGGAGATTGGTTTGCTCAAACTGGCGGCCCACTTCGGTCCCGTGCGTATCGGCGCCGCCCTGTTCACCAAACCCGAAGAACAGGCATTGGACAACTGGCTGCAGCACTACAAGCCGGATCTGGATAGCCACGGCGACCAGCGTTTCAGCATCAAGGCGATCAAGCTGATCGCGGATGGCTCCAACCAGGGCCTGACTGGCTACCAGCTTGAGCAATTACGAGCCGCCTCTTTTCACCCGCATGCTGGACAAGGCGGTGGCACACGGCTGGCCAGTGCTGGTCCACGCCAATGGCGACAAGGCGGTGGAGTATGTGCTGGAAAGCTACGCGCAGGTACTGACGCCACAGCCAGGCGGCCTCAGCGAAGAGGAGGCGGTATTTCGCACCATGGAAGGTGCGTCAGGCAAAGAGGTGTTGAATCAGGAAGAGCGCCTCAGCCGGATGGCGGCATTGCGTGCCGTTACGCTCGATGCCGCCTGGCACTGCCACCTCGATCATCTGGTCGGCTCGCTTGAAGCCGGCAAGCGGGCCGACCTGGTGATTCTTGCGCAAGACCCGCTGGACGAGACCGTGCGCAAGATACGCGACATCGTGGTGGAGGAAACCTGGCTGGCTGGAGTGAGAGTACATAGCAAGAGCGCGTAACTGAACCCGCCATCCCCAATGGCTGCCTGCGGCCATTGGGGAAGACGCCCGTGCCGGCGCGTTTCAATGGGCGCGTTTCAAGCTCAGGCCGGCTTGCGCTTGCCTGCGGAAACGCGGTTCCAGCCATAGCCGGCGACGATGATGGCCAGGATGGCCGCCTGCGCCAGCAGGGTTTCCGCCGTGGGCAGGATGCCCAGCAGGTCGATGCGCATGAAATCGACGGGGGTGACGCCGACCCAGCCCGCTTCCTGCAGCGCGGCCACGCCTTTGCCCATCAATATCACGGCCAGCACGGCCACGAAGGCGGACGTCAGCGAGAAGAACTTGCCGATCGGCATGCGCGCGCTGGTGCGCAGCAAGGCCCAGGCGATCACCACCAGCAGTACGATGGCTACCAGGAAGCCGCCCAGCAGGGCGCCGCCATTGCCGTCCGCCGCCAGGGCGGAATAGAACAGCACGGTTTCAAAGACTTCGCGGTAGACGGCGATGAAGGCGAGGGCGAACAGGCCCCAGGCGGAGCGGCGGCTCATCGCCGCCGTGAGTTTCTCGTGCAGGTATTCCTGCCAGCGTCCGGCGCTGCTCTTCTGGTGCATCCACAAGCCCACGCTGAGCAGGACCAGGGCCGCAAACACGGAACCAAGACCCTCGCTCACTTCCCGGCTGGCGCCGCTGATGGTCACCAGATACGTTGCCGCCACCCAAGTCAGGCCACCTGCCACCAGGGCGCTGGCCCAGCCCGCATGCACGTAGGGCAGCACATCGTTGCGCTTGGCCTTGCGCAGGAAGGCGATGATGCCGATCACGATCAGCAGCGCTTCCACGCCTTCGCGCAGCAAGATCGTCAGGGCGCCGATAAAGGTCGTCATCGGCTCGGCCTTGGCGTCGCCCAGTTCCGCTTCCACATGGCTAAACAGTTGTTGCAGCTTTTCGCCCGCCGCCTCGGCTTCAGCTACCGTGCCCTTGGCAACGGCGGAACGGTAGGCCAGCATGGCGTTTTCCACGGCCAGCAGCAGCGATTTGTTGCGCGCGCCGACCATCGGCTCGATCGGCTCGAAACCGTCCAGGTAGGCCGACAGGCCCAGGCGCGTGGCGCCCGCCCGGTCACCCGCGTGCACGGCGGCCAAGCTTTCCGCCAGGCGCAAACGCGACAGGGCCAGGCCCGCCGGCTTGTGCGCCTCGGCCTTGTCCGGATGGCTGCGCAAGTACGCCGTCAAGGCTTGCGCCTCGTCCGCGCCCAGCTTGGCTGCCGCCGCTTCCTGCGTCAGGGTCGTCACGGCAGCCAGGTCCGCGTACAGTTTTTTACTGCGCGGATCGTCTTGCCACAGCTTTTCACCGTGCGTGCGCGCCGCCGCGTCGTGCGACATGCCGCCGACAAAAAAGGCCAGGTCCCAGCGTTCGTTTTCGGACAGCTGGCCAAAACTGGCCATCGAGGTGCCGGCCACGCCTTGCGAGATGACCTGGTACAGCGCCATCACGCTGCGCGACTGTGCCCGATCGCCATCCGTGAAGGCGATCGGTTTCGGTTCCAGGCTGGCCGCCAGCGGACCGTCGCCGCCACCGGCCGCGCCGTGGCAAGAAGCGCACTGGGCCGCATACAGGGCCGCACCGCGCGCCAGCTTGGGTAATACTTTGGGCGCCACGGGAATCGGATACGCGGCAATCAGCAAGCCGTTCGCGTGGTGCGCCAGGCGCTTGACTTCCACGCCGTCCGCCTTGGCGACGACGGCCGCGCGCAGGTCGGCGATGGCGGCGGCGATGGCCGCCTTCGAAGCGTGGGCGGGCAGGGCGGCGATCTGCGTCGTCGCGTTGTCGGTAAAATCGAGCATTTCCGCGTATTCCGCCTCGCTGACGACCTTGCCGTGCTCGACGGCGCCGCTGTAATCGACGGCAACGTAATCAATCAATTGCCACAGCTGCTTGGCGCCAGCGCCCTGGTCGGCCACTTGCGCTTGCGCGCCGCCGGCCAGCAACAGGCTGGCAGCCACGAGCGGGTAGCATACGAGCCATTTCTTCATTTTAATGAACATGATTCTCATTCTCATTTCTTGTTAACCCGGCGACTATAGGACAGACGGTGCAGGGTGTCAACGGCGCACGGACGCAAACAGCGTTGCCCTGGCCAATATTCTTGACCGGGGCAGCGTGCCTGGAGAATGGAATGAAGGGGGAGGACGGCTACTGCTTCGATGCCGGTTTCGCGTACAGGCCCCTGGCCAGGCTGCTGTCCGCATCGTCCACTTGCAGGCCGCCCTTGACGACACGCAAGGCCAGCTTCTGGAACGCCTGACCCCGCAGCCATTGGCTGTCGGTGACGGCGAATGCGGCGATGCGTTCCTGCGCGCGCACAGGCGGCACGGCCAGCCATTGATAGTCGGCCTGCGCGCCCTGGCGGCGCAAGCCGTCGCGTACCCAGCGCTCCGACGCCGGCATGCGGACGATGGCGTCGCCGTTCGCCGCGCTGACGGCCGTGGCCGTCTTGCCGCTCTGCGCCTCGAACTTCACTTCCACGCCGGCCATCGGTCCCAGCCGGGGAAAGCCGACGATGGCTACCCACAGGCCCGCTTCGGCAGCTTTCTGGATGCGCATTTCCGCTTCCTCGAACATGCGAAATTACGGCTGCTTGCTGCCGTTGCCCTCCACCAGGGTCAGCGTGTCCCCGGCAACACTCCATGCGCCGCTGGCTTGCTCGTCGGTATTGCCGTAACTGAGCATCCATTCGAAGGTGCCGTCCTTTTTCAGCAGCAGTTCGGAGCCCGTTTCCATGACGCCTTGCAGGTAATAGTGTCCGGGCAGGGAAGGCGCGGACTGGTCGGCCGCGCTGGCAGCAAGCGGCCAGGCGAGGGCGGCGCAGGCCAGCAGGCAAGAGAGGGAGAGTAAACGGGAGGAAAAGCGGGAGGTTTTCATCGCTGTGTCCTTTATGATATGCCATCATAGCAACGGCAATTGCTTGCCGTCGCACAGATACACCGCCTGGCCTGAGTACTGATCAGTTACTGCTGAAATCGAGCACGACGCGCGAGGCAACCTTGCCTTGCTCCAGGCGGCTGAAGATGTCATTGATGGCCGACAGCGGCTGCAATTCCACGCCGGCCTTGACCTTGCCATTGGCGGCAAAGGCAAGCGCCTCGGCCATGTCCTGGCGCGTGCCCACAAAAGAGCCGCGTATCGTCACGCAATTGGCGACGACGTCGAACAGTGGCGTCGGGAAGTCGCCCGGCGGCAAGCCCACCAGCACGCAGGTGCCGCGCTTGCGCGTCATCGCCACGCCTTGCTGGAAGGCATCGATCGACGGCGCCGTGATCAGCACGCCGTGCGCACCGCCACCGGTCGCTTCGCGCAAGGCCGCAACGGGATCGCCCTGGCGGGCATTGATGGTCACTTCGGCACCCAGGGCGCGTGCGTGTTCCAGCTTTCCTTCATCGATGTCGACGGCCGCCACGCGCAAGCCCATGGCCAGCGCATATTCGACGGCCAGGTGGCCCAGTCCGCCGATGCCGGAGACGGCCAGCCACTGGCCCGGCCGCGCCCCGGTTTCCTTGATGCCCTTGTAACTGGTCACGCCGGCGCAGATGATGGGCGCCGCCTGCACGGCGGACAGCCCGGCCGGAATATGCGCGACGTAGCGCGGGTCGGCCAGGATGTATTCGGCGAAACCGCCATTCTTGGTGTAGCCGCCGAACTGCGCCTCGGCGCACACGGTTTCCCAGGCTGCCAGGCAATGTTCGCAATGGCCGCAAGCCGAGTAGAGCCAGGGCACGCCGACCCTGTCGCCCAGCTGCACCTCGGTCACGCCCGTGCCCATGGCCACCACCAGTCCGATACCCTCGTGGCCGGGAATGAACGGCGGCGACGGCTTGACGGGCCAGTCACCGCGCGCCGCATGCAAGTCAGTGTGACATACGCCGCAAGCCTCCGTCTTGACCAGGATCTGGCCAGGGCCGGGAACTGGCACGGGAACCTCGCGCAGCACCAGGGGCTGCCCCAGTTGCTCGACAACTGCGGCTTTCATTGTAGTGGGTGTCATGTCATTCCTTATGAAGTGGGTCATGCGTAGTGCAGGGCGCCGACGCGGGCGCTGGGCTGAGGGCAAGGCATGCGCCAGCCAGGCGCTGTGCCATAGTCTGGTCAACTGAGACTTGCGAATGACGACATTCTGCTGCCTGCGATTCGAAAATTGATTGATCTACATCAATGTATTAACGCACTTTAGCTATATCGCCGAACTTCAGTGCCACCATTCCCTTCCATGATGCACGCTGCTGCATCAGCTGGCCTTTTGTCTGATATCCGATGGCATCCGTGATCTGCGTGCGATCAAGATTGTCGCCTGAGCAAACAGTAACAAGAAGATAGCGCACGTCACAATTGCTCACTTCCCGTGGGTATTGGCGGGTTGTTATTTAAGTAACTTACTCACTATACTCCGATGGAAGTGCGCCGGGTCATGTACACGACCAACGCTATCGAAAGCCTGAACATGCAGGTGCGCAAGGTCATCAAGAATCGCGGCCACTTGCCCAACGACGAAGCGGCAACAAAGCTGATCTGGTTAGCCTTGCGCAACATCGCGAAAAATTGGAAAATGCCAGCCATCACTTGGCGTGCAGCAAAAAATCAATTCGGCATTTTGTTCGCCGAGCGCTTCACGGCGCACCTGTGACGCGGCATTGAAATTAGCTAAATGACTTCGGACACACAAAAAACCTGACATTCCCGAAAACCATACTGAAGGAATCAACGTGCCACCGATACGTTTTGTCGTCTTTATTGCAGCCTCATTGCTCGTACTCATCGGCATCCTGCGCTGGACTTTACGCGCCAGGCCGGTGATGCCGGCAGCCAGCCTCACTGGCGGCATTGCTTTCGTCATCGTCGTTGGCGGCATGTGCTTTGCCAAATTCGCTGCGACCGCCGGCCTTCCATGGCCGCTCTACTATGGCGTCCCGGCAGTCGTGACCCTTGCGCTTCCTCCGCTGGCGTTGCGCATGCAAGGCAGTGAGTTCGCCTGGTATGTGTTGTTAGCCTTTGCCTCATCGCCGGCAATCCATGCTGTCTTCTCATTCTTCGCAGGCTGGCACGAGTACATGCCATTTTGGCATATACCCTCCGTCTGGGACATGGGCAGCTAAGCCGCCGGTCGGGCGGATTTTATTCAGCGTGCTGCAGGCGTTTGCGCCGGCTGTACGGTACTGCAGGCTGCCCGCCTACGCCACCGCACTCACCACATAACGATATTTGCCCGACGCCTCCGCCGCAATCTCGTCGACTTCCTCGATGACGATGTCGACCTGCGCGCCCAGCCTGGCCTGAAAGCCGGTCACGATGGCGCTGCGGGTGGCGTCATCCAGGCGCGGCAGGCAGACCAGCAGCACGCGGGTGCGCAGCAGGCTTTCCTGGATGATCTTGAAACTGCGCACCTGCGGCAGTTCGCGCACGATGTAGACGAGCGCCAGGCCGTGCATGACGGTGCCATCGACCGCCGTGAGGAAATCCGTGCTGCGGCCTTCGATCTTTTGCAGCAGGGGCAAACCGCGTCCGCAGGCGCACGCTTGCGTGCCCAGCGCGCCCACGTCGCCCGTGGCGTAGCGGATGAACGGATAGTCCCGCGTGGCCAGGTGGGTGACGACGATCTCGCCCGTGGCCCCTGGCGGCAGCGGCTGGCCATTGCCATCAAGGATTTCGACGATGATGTCTTCGGCCGTGATGTGCATGCCGCCGTCCGGGCATTCGTGGGCGATGAAGCCCGCGTCGCGCCCGCCGTAGCCGTTGGCCACGGGGCAGCCGAAGGCGGCGGTGATCTGCGCGCGCTGCTCGTCGTACAGGCGTTCGGCCGTGACGAACGCCACTTTTACGCCCAGGCCGTCGAGCGGCAAGTCGCGCGCGCTGGCGTGGCTGGCGATGCGGCACAGGGCGGACGGGTAGCCGAACAGCATGCGCGGACGCCAGCGGCGCAACTGCTGGACGTAGCCATCGAGGCGCGCGGGCGACATGGCGAAGGCGGGCAGCAGGGTGCTGCGCAGCAGCGCATCGCGCAGGCGGCGCACGCGGTCTTGCGCATGCAGCTCGATGGGAGAACCCCATAGCACGGCTTCGCGGTCGCCGATGTCGACGCCCCACCAGCGCGTGGCGCGCCACTTGGCGGCGATGTCGTGGCTGACGCGGCGCCGGCCAAGGAAAAACTGCAGCGGCTCGCCGCTGGAGCCGCCCGTGGCGAACGGACGCAAACCCACGGCGCGGGCGGACTTGAAGCTGTCGCGCGCACTCGCAATATCGCGCTTGCGCAGCAGCGGCAGGCGGGCCAAATCGGCCAGTTGCCGCACCTGTCCCGGGTCGAAGCCGCTACGTTGGAACAGCGCGCGGTAATGCGGCACGTGCTCGCCCGCGTGGCGCAGCAGCGCACGCAGGCGCGCCAGCTGCCACTCCTGCAACTGCTGCGCGCTCCACCATTGCGAGCGTTCCAGCCGGCGCAGCAGGCGCGCGCTATGGTGGCCCTTGAGCCATTCGTGCAGGGGAAACAGCCAGCGGGCCACACAGCGCGTGTAGGCGCCGGGGCGCGGCGCGGCGCGGATGCGGCGGTAATGCGCGGACAGGCTTGGCGCGATGCCGGGCCAGCCGAAAGTAGCGGCGTGCGCCAGGCCCGCGACTACCAGCGTGTGCGCGCGCGGCGGGTCGCGCAGCAGCGCCAGGATGGCCTGCGCCATGGCGGCCGGCTCGCCGGGCGGCACCAGCAGCGCCGTCACGCCGTCTTGCAGCAGGGTGGGGATGCCACCCACGTTGGTGCTGACGACGGGCACGCCGCAGGCCAGCGCTTCGAGCACGGAAATGGGCATGTTGTCGGCCAGGCTGGGATTGAGGACGATGTCGCTGGCCTGGTACAGCGCCGGCATGGCGGCGTTGTCGACAGGGCCGGCGAAGCGCACGGAGTCCAGAACGCCGAGCGACCTGGCCAGGCGCGCCAGCGCCGCGCGCTGCGGTCCGCCGCCGGCCAGCACCAGGCGCGCCGTGGGAAAGGCCTGTCGCACGAGGGCAAAGGCGCGCACGGCGCTGGCGTTGTCGTACAGGCTTTCCAGGTGGCGCGCCACGAGGATGCACGGACCATCGGCGGGCGCACGCGGCGCCGCCGGCGTAAAGCGCTGCAAGTCCACCACGTTCGGCACGATGTGGGCCGTATGGCCATATTGCTCGAAGATGCCGGCCAGGTAGGCCGAAGGCACGACGATGGCGCTGGCGCGGCGCAGGCTGAATGCCACCAGGCGCGGCGAACGGGCGAAAAAGGCGGCCGCTTCGCCACCCCGGTAATTGAGCAGGGCCGGCTTGCCTTTCAGGCTGGCGATCCACAATGCCGGTGCCGCGTGCAGATGCCAGGACCAGCCGGAATTGGCCATGATGTGGAACAGGTCGACCGTATTGGCCGTGCGCCACAGGCGCCACAGGTACACGGGCAGGCGCAGCGCCGCGCGCAGGTAGCGGATGCGCGCCAGCCAGGGCGGCGGCACGGGGCCGTTGACGGCCAGCAGCTGCACTTGCGCGCCATCGTCGCGCAGCAGCCGCGCCAGCTGCTGCGTTTGATTGGCCATGCCGCCGGCCGGCGGCGGCAGCGGGCCGACCAGCGCGATGCGCAGGCCCGTGAAGATCATGGCGCCGCTCCCGCTGCCACGCGCGCATACACGGGCGCGTAGCGGCCCACGCTGGCACTCCAACTGCGCTCCGTCTCGACAAACGCGCGCGCCTGGCGTCGCAGCGCCGGCCAGCTGGCCGGCGCCAGCAGCAGGGCCAGTATCGTTTGCGCCAGCGCCTCGGCGTCACCGGCGCGAAACAGCATGCCCGTCTTGCCATGTTCGACCAGTTCGCGGTGGCCGCCCACGTCGGACGCCACCACGAGGCGGCCCTGCGCCATCGCTTCGAGCGGTTTCAAGGGCGTCACCAGTTCCGTCAGGCGCATGGGCAGGCGCGGATACACGCAGATGTCGACCAGCTGATAATAGGCGGCCACCTGGGCATGTGGCACGCGCCCCGCGAAGACCACGGCGCTTTGGACACCCAATTGCGCTGCCAGCGCGCGCAGCGCTGTTTCCTGCGGGCCGCCGCCGGCCAGCAGCAGCCGCAGCGCCGGCTGCGCCGCCAGCAGGCGCGGCATGGCGCATAGCAGCAGGGCCAGTCCCTCATAGGCATAGAAGGAGCCGATGAAGCCGATGACAGGACAGCCATCCAGACCCAGGCTGTGCACCAGCGCGGGATCGGGATCAGCATCGAAGGCTCCGGTGTCGACGGCGTTCGGGATCACCGTGATTTTATGCGCGGGCACGCCACGCGCGCACAGCTCGCGCCGCAAGCCGTCGCAGATGGTGGTGACGGCGTCGGCGCGGTGCAGCGCATAGTTTTCCAGCGCGCGCGTGAGCCGGTAGCGCAAGCCGCCGGGCCGGCTGCTGCCATGGTCGGCGGCCGCATCTTCCCAGAAGGCGCGCACCTCATACACGACGGGGATGCCCAGCGCGCGCCCTGCGTTGAGGGCGGCGATGGCGTTCAGGGCGGGCGAATGCGCATGCAGGATGTCCGGCTTGAGCCGTTGCGCCAGCCGGCGCAGGCGCACGGCCAGGCCGATGATGACGGCCACTTGCCGCAGCACGGGCAGGCACGCCCACCAGCGCTCATCTGGCGCCGTGCGGTAGAAATGCCAGCCGTCGACCAGTTGCTGGCCGCCATCGACCGGCCCCTGCTTGGCACTGGTGAGCTGCATGGTGTGCCAGCCCAGCGCGCGCTGCTGCCGCAGGATGGCCAGGGTGCGAAAGGTGTAGCCGCTGTGCAGCGGCAGCGAATGGTCGAGGATGTGCAGGATGCGCATGGCCTTACTCCACTGCCATGGCCGGCACTTGCGCCGGCGCCTTGCGGCCATCGACGGGCAGCACCTGGCGCAAGAACGCCTCGAACATCAGCAGCGACCACAGGGGCGCGCTGTAGTCGCGCCGTCCGCTCGCATGTTGATCGAGCAGCAGGCGCACATAGTCCATGTCGAACAGGCCGCACTGCGCCAGGGTGGGACCCAGCAGACGCTGTTGCAGGCGCTGGCGCAGCGGGCCGCGCAGCCAGTCGGCCAGCGGGACCGAAAAGCCCATCTTCTGGCGGTACAGCAGCGTGTCCGGCAGCAGCGGGCGCAGGGCTTTTTTCAGCAGGTACTTGCCTACACCGCGCCGCAGCTTGAATTGCGGCGGCAGGCCGGACATCCACGCCACCAGTTCATGGTCGAGCAGGGGCGAGCGCACTTCCAGCGCATGCGCCATGCTGGCCCGGTCCACCTTGGTCAGAATGTCGCCGGGCAGGTAGGTTTTCAAGTCGAGGTACTGCACCTGCGACAGGGGGTCTTGCGCGGGACTGGCCAGTGCGTGCCGGCGCAGCACTTCCACGGCGCGGTAGCCGTGCAGGCTGCGCCGCAGCTCGGGGCTGAACAAACGCGCGCGCATGGCGTCGCCCAGCAGGCTGACGCCGTGAAAATACGCGTCCGTCGTGTCGCGCGCCAGGCCCTCGAAGGTGGTCTTGGCGCGCAGGAAGCGGGGCGCCCAGTCGGCCTTCGGGTACAGCCGCCCCAGGGTGCCGAACAGCGACTGGCGCAGGCCGGCCGGCAGCAACGGGTCCATCGCCTTGCGCACTTTTTCTTCGCGCGTGTGCAGGCGGTAGCGCCGGTAGCCGGCCAGGCTTTCATCGCCGCCGTCGCCCGACAGGGCCACCGTGACGCGCTGGCGCGCCAGCTGGCAGACGCGCCAGGTGGGCATGGCGGAACTGTCGGCGAACGGTTCGTCGTACAGATTGGCCAGCAGGTCGATCAGCTCGAAGTCGTCCTGCTCCACCTGGCGCGCGTGGTGCGCCGTGGCGTAGCGGCGCGCCACCAGGTCGGCGTAGCGCGCTTCGTTGTACGCCGGGTCGCCGAACGAGATGGAGCAGGTGTTGACGGGCGTGGCGCTCGCCCCGGCCATCAGCGCCACGACGGCGCTGGAATCGACGCCGCCCGACAAGAAGGCGCCCAGCGGCACTTCGGCCACCATGCGGATGCGCACCGCTTCGCGCAGGCGCGCCAGCAGTTCGTCGGCCGCCTGCGCCTCGCTGGCGGGCGGATTCGGCGTGAATGGAATGTCCCAGTACGATTGCGGCGCGGGCAGCGGCTGGCCGGCGCGGATGGAGAGGGTATGCCCGGGCGGCAGCTTGCGCACGTGCTGGAAGATGCTGCGCGGCTCGGGCACGTAGCCGTAGGCGAAGTACTCTTCCACGGCCAGCGGGTCGAGCACGCGCGGTATGGCCGGATGCGCGAGCAGGGCTTTGAGTTCGGAGCCGAACAGCAGGGTGCCATCGTCCGCCGCGCCGTAATACAGGGGTTTCACGCCGAGGCGGTCGCGCGCCAGGAACAGCAGGTGGCGCCGCCGGTCCCACAGGGCGAAGGCGAACATGCCGCGCAGGTGCTGCACGCAGTGTTCTCCCCATTGTTCCCAGGCATGGACGATGACTTCCGTGTCGCTGCTGGTGCGGAACTGGTGGCCGAACTGGCGCAGTTCGGCCATCAGGCTGCGGAAATTGTAGATTTCGCCATTGAAGACGATGGCGATGCTGCGGTCGGCGTTGAACAGCGGCTGCTGGCCGCTGGCCAGGTCGATGACGGACAGGCGCCGGTGCGCCAGGCCCAGTCCCGGTTCGTGGTGCAATCCCCCTTCGTCCGGCCCCCGGTGGCGCAGGCTGTGGTTCATGCGCGCCAGCAGCAGCACGTCGATGTCGCGCTGGCCCTGCAAATCAAAGATGCCGCTGATGCCGCACATGGAAGGCCTTTCAGGGAGTGGTGGACAGGGGAGGAGGCTGGCGCGCACCCGTCAGCCGGTCGTACACGGCCAGGTAGGCGCCGGCCATGGCGGGCAGGCTGTGCTCGGCCAGCACCTGGCGTCGCCCGCGCGCGCCGTGGCGGGGGCCCAGTTCGGGCATGCTGTAGTAGTCGAGCATGGCGTCGGCCAGCATCTCGGGCGAACCGGACGGCACCAGGGTGCCGCTCCAGCCCGACTGCACCAGTTCCGCGTTGCCGCCCACCTGCGTGGCGACGATGGGCAGCCCCGTCGCCATCGCTTCGAGGATGGTGTTCGAGCTGCCTTCGGCCAGCGAGGGCAGCACGAACAGGTCCATGGCGCGCAGCAGCTGCGCCACGTCGTCGCGCGCGCCGGGCAGCCAGGCAAGATGGGCCACGCCGGCCTGCAGCAGCAGGGTCAGGCATGTCTGGCGGCACGGTCCGTCGCCCACGATGATCAGGCGCAGGCGCGCGCGGGCGCCTGGCTGCGCCAGCAGCAGCAAGAACGCTTGTACCAGCGAGGCATGGTCCTTGACGGCCGCCATGCGGCCCACGCTGCCGATGACGAAGGTGCCGTTGCACAGGAAGCCGGGCGGCCCCACGGCGGCTGGCGGCCCCAGGCGTGGATGGAATTGCACGCTGTCGACGCCATTACCGATGTGCGACACCTGCGCGGGCGCCGCGCCGATGGCGTTCACCAGCCATTCTCCCAGGTCGGCGCTGACGGCGATGAAGTGCTGCACCAAGGGCAGCATGCATTTGCGCAGCAGCCGGTATTTGCGGCGTGTGCCGTGCAAGTCGCTCATGTCGCGCCCGTGTTCGCCATGCACGCGCAGGCGCACGCCGGCCAGGCAGGCCAGCAGTTGCGCTTCGAGGCAGCCCAGGTTGCGCGTATGCACGAGTGCCGGGCGCAGCTGTTTCAGTACGCGGTACAGGCGCAGATAGTGGCGCCAGTCCTTGCCTTCGCGCTTGTCCAGGCTGATGACATCGACACCCGGCGTGGTCAGGCGCTGGCGAAACGCGGTGGCGTTCTTCAGGCAGACGATGGCGTGCCGGTAGCGTTCCGGCGGCAAATGGTTGATCAGGTTCACCAGGCCGTTTTCCAGCCCGCCCACGTCGAGCTGGTGGATCACGTGCACGATCAGGGGGGCGGCATTGGCCGCCGGCGTGCGGCCAGCATCGGTGTCAAGGGCCATGCGGCAACTCCTGCAAGCGTCGTTCGATGACGGGCAGCGCCGCCTGCAGGAACGTTTGCAGGCGCGCGCGCGGTGGCGACGCCAGCTCGTCATAGGCGGCAAAGACGATGATGTCGGCGCCATCCTGGCGCGTGCCCAGCAGCTTGGCTTGCGCCAGCAGCAGTTTCACCAGCACGGGCCGGGCCGTGACGATGCCGCCCTGGCGGTAGACGCGCCACACCAGCAGGCGTTCGCCGCCGTGTCCCAGCACGCTTTCGCGCACGTCCAGGGCGCCGCTGGCCAGGCTGACATGCTGCACGCGCTGCGCCAGCGGCATCCAGCGCGCGCCATACGGCAAGGCCTGGTGCGTCAGCAGTTCGGCATCGCGCGCCTGGCGCGCATACCAGTGCAGCTGCAAGCCCACGGGCACGCCGTCGCCACCCTGGCGCGCATACGTGGCGGCAAACCGCGCGGGCGCGCCCGCATATGGCGCCTGCCAGGCTGGTGCAGCATCGTGCAGGCGCTGCCAGGCGGGCGGATCGGGCAAGACCAGCACGGTCGCTGGCATCGCGGCGCCGGCGTGGCGGTGGCTGGCCAGCGCCAGCGCCGGCCACAGCGATGCCAGCAGCAGGCAGGCCACGCTGGCGCGGATGGCGGCGCGCATGCCGGCCACGCTGGCGCCAGGGGACACGGGCGGTAAGGCGGCGCGCGCCAGCGGCAATTCGCGCCAGCGCGCGGCCAGCCAGAACAGCAGCAGCACCACCACGCCGAAGAACAGCCAGCCATAGATCAGGTGGTCGACGCCCACGGCCAGGCGCATATTGCTCAGATGACCCAACATCACGATCAGGTAGGCGCGCACGCCATTGGCCAGGATGGGCACCAGCAGGGCGGCGAGCATGACGGCCAGGCGTCGCCCCATGCTGTGGAAGTGCACATGGGCGTACAGGGCGCCCAGGGCCAGCGCGGCAATCAGGTAGCGCAAGCCGCTGCACGCTTCCACCACCGACCAGTTACCGGTAGGCAGGGAGAAATTGCTGCCATCGCGAAACACGGGCACGCCCGTCCATTGCAGCGCGGTCACCGTGAAGGCGGCCGTGAAGTCGATCAGGGGTTCCAGGAAGACTTCGCCAAACGGCACGGCGAGAAACAGATACGCCAGTGGAAAGGCCAGCAGGCGCACGGCCGGCCAGCCGAGGATGGCCAGCACGCAGGCGGGCAGCATGGCCGTGGCTGCATATTGTTCCACCACGGGCACGTTGGCGGCGTCGGCCAGCAGCCAGGCCAGGCCCAGCGCCCCCAGCAGCAGCAAGCCTGGCCGCGACGGCTGCGGCGCCAGCGCGGCCAGGCGGGCGCGCTGGCGCCAGGCCAGCCAGCAACTGATGGGAACGATCAAGAAACCGTGCGCGAACGTCTGCGAGCGCGCCCACAATTCCACCATCGACCAGAAAGTGGCGTGGTACAGCAGCATGATGGCGGCCAGGGCCAGCAGCAGGGCCGCCAGGGCGGCCTGGCGCCGGTGTTCGCCATGCGGCAGGACGGCTGCGTCCGGTAAGCGTAGCGCCTGGTCGAGCAACAGGCTCATGTGGATATCTCCCCCACGGTCTGTGTCGACGCGGCAACGCCGCTGCCGGCCGCATCCGCCTCGGCAGGCAGACCCAGCATGGTGCCCAGGCTGCGCAGATTGCGTTCCCAGTCGTAATCCTGCAAGACCAGCTGGCGCGCCGCCGCGCCGATGGCCGCGCCGCTCCCTTCGGCCGCGCCGCCCTGGGCGTTGCGCAGCACGCGCGCGGCATGGTGGATGAATTCGGCGTCGTCGCGCGCCAGCAGCAGTTCCAGGCCCGGCTGGGCGGCGATGCCTTCCAGTGCCTGCGGCGTGGCCAGCACGATCTTGCCCATCGCCATCGCTTCGAGCACCTTGTTTTGCACGCCGCGGGCGATGCGCAGGGGCGCCACGGCCAGCGCCGCGCCGGCCAGGTAGGGCCGGATGTCGGGCACCTTGCCCGTCACCACCACGCCGGCCAGTCTTGCCAGCGCCCTCACGGCGGGCACGGGTGCGCTGCCGACGATATAAAACTGCAACTGGGGAAACTGGCGCCGCAGCGCGGGCCAGACGTGGCGCACAAACCATTGCACGGCGTCGATGTTCGGCCAGTAATCCATGGCGCCCGTAAACACCAGCGCCTGCACGCCGGGTGGATACACGCCAGGCTGGACCGGCATGGGCCTGAAGTACGCCGTGTCGACGCCATTGTTGACATGGCCCGTCTTGCGCCGCGCCATCGGCGCATACTGGCGGAACAGGGCCGCTTCGGCCGGCGAGACGAAGCTGGTGGCCGTGAACTGCTGGGCGATATGGCGCTCGTACTGCAGCAGCAGCTGCGCTTCGCGCCGGTACAGCAGCGACATGGGCCAGGGCTTGCTGTCGCCGTACTGGCGCCATTTGTCGGAATCGACATCGACGAAATCGATCACGCGATGCAGGGCGCGGCCTGCGCTGCCGTCGATGTATTGCGCCATGGGCCCGGAAAAGGCCAGCGCGTGGCGCACCTTGCCGCCCGATAGCAGGCCATCGACCCATTGCAGCAGGCGCGCATCGCGGTAGTAATGCACGCTCATGGCTTGCCGCGACAGCAGCGCCTGCATGGCGCGCCAGCGGGCCGAGCCGCGCCGCAAGTCGATGAAGCGCGTGCTGGCGCACAGGGCGGCCACGGTTTTCGCATGTCGCCAGTCGTCGTCATCGTCGATGAAGCAACCGAGGTGCACGCGGAAATGCCGGCTCAGGTACTGCAGCATGTGCCACGAGCGTATCTTGTCGCCCTTGTTGGGCGGATACGGCAGTCGGTGGGCGAGGAATAAAAGTTCACGCATGGTTAGCCCAGCTGCCGCACGATATGCGGCCCCAGCAGGTTGGCCAGCGGCAGCGGCAGGCGGCGCCAGGCGCGGATGAACAGCGCGTATTTCGGATTCAGGGGATTGACTTCCGGCAAGGCCGTGGCGCGCACCAATTGGTAGGCATACGGCAGCGGCTGTGGCGTAAACCCCCAGTTTTTCTTGAAGTCGAAGGCGCCCGTGCCCAGCTTGCTGCGGCCGAAATCGAACAGGCGGTAGCCGCGCGCGCAGGCGCGGCGCATCGCTTCCCAGTACATGAAGTCGTTGGCGCCGGTGCTGCGCGCCAGCGGCGTGCCGCCGCCGTAATACGGCAGCACTTCATCGCGGAAATAGAATAGCAGCACGCTGGCCTGCGCCTGCTGGCCGTGATACACGGTGAGGATCTCGCAATCGGTGCCGAAGACCGTGCGCAGCAGGGCAAAATGGCGGCGCGCGAAGACGGGCGTGCCCAGCCGGTGCACGCTGGCCGCGTAGATCGGGTAGAAATGCTTGAGGTCATGCTCGATGGCGCTGTGCAGGCCGCCCGCCATGGCCTTGCGCACGACGGCGCGCTGCTTGCGGGGAATTGCCAGCAGATTCTGTTCGGCATCGGGGAGCAATGGGCGGCGGAAGGTCGCGTACAGGGATTTCTGCAGCCAGCACGCATCCGCGTTTTTCGGCGTATTTTCCGACGCATTTTCCGCCACCTCGCGCCAGCGGTATTCCAGGTGTCCCACGCCGAGGCGCCGCGCCAGCGCCTGCGCGGCGCCATCGAGAGCCAGTCGGACGGCCGCGCTGCCGCCGGCGATGCCGCCGTACACGCAAAACGGCAGCGAGACGAGGGACGAGCCGAACAAACGGCTGCGCACATGTGCCAGCGGCAGCACGCCGGTGATGCGCCCGTCCTGTTCCGCGTACAGGAAATGGCTGTCGTGGCGGAAACCTTGTTCCAGGATGGTTTGCCAGCCGGCGCGGTGAAAGAAGGTGGCCTCGGGACAGGCCTCGACAAAGGCATCCCAGCGCGCATGCTCGCGCGCCTGCAGCGAGCGCACGGCAATGGCGGCACTGGACGGCGTCGGGTCGGTAGGAAGGCTGGCCTCGTGCATCATGTGCTTTCCAGAAAAATACGGTCCATGCGGTCCCAGGTGAAGTCGCGCGTCAGGCGCGCCAGTCGCGCTTCCATGCGCCCCAGGTTCAGGTAGTGGCGAAAGCGCGTCTTCGCGCTCAGGCCGGGCGGGCGCGGCTGGCCGGGATCGAGTTCCCAGGGGTGAAAATAGAATATGCCAGCTTGCCCGTCGCGCGAATTGATGCGTCGCAAAAACCAGCGCGACAGTCCATACGGCATCAAGCGGAAATAGCCGCCGCCGCCGGCCGGCAAGTTGCGTCCGCGCAGGCGCACGGTGCTGACGGGCAGTTCCAGCACGCCATGCGGCCCGCGTGGACGCCAGGCGAAGCGGGGAGAATCGGGCATGCCGTAGTGGTCGTGGCGGATCGGGTAGATGCTGGAACTGTAGCGGTAGCCCGCTTCCTGCAGCACGTCGAAGGCCCACAGATTGGCCGCGCCGATGGAAAAGCTGGGCGCCCGGTAGCCGTGCACGGCCAGCCCCGTCAATTGCTCCAGGATGGTCTTGCTGTGGCGCACATCGTCGGCGAACTGCGCGGCCGACTGGTCGCAGGCGCGCAGGTGCGCATAGCCGTGGCTGGCCACTTCATGCCCGGCGCCGGCCACGCGGCGCAGCATGGCCGGATAGCGCTCGGCGATCCAGCCTAATGTAAAAAAGGTGGCGTGGATGCGGCGCTCTTCCAGCAGCAGCAGGATGCGCTCGATGTTCGCCTCGATGCGGCATTCCAGGCGGGGCCAGTCGGCGCGCGCGATGTGCGGCGCGAAGGCGGACACCTGGAAATAGTCTTCCACGTCGATGGTCAGGGCATTGCGCAATATCAAAGATGAAGGCGGTGGCGTCATTGCGGGCCCCGGCGCGCCGCCAGCCAGGGCGCGATCACGGCGGCGATGCGCGTGGCTGCGTGGCCATCCCACAGGGGCGGAATGCGGCCCCGCTTGCCGCCCGTCTCCAGGATGGCGCGCGCCAGCGCCAGGATGGCGGCCGGGTCCGTGCCGGCCAGGGTATTCGTGCCCTCGCTGACGGTGACGGGCCGCTCCGTAGTGTCGCGCAGGGTCAGACAGGGCACGCCCAGGGCCGTGCTTTCTTCCTGGATGCCGCCCGAATCGGTCAGCACCAGACGCGCGCCCTGCATCAGGCCCAGCATTTCCAGGTAGCCCAGCGGCGGCAGGCAGACGATGGCCTGCCGCGCCAGCAATGCTTCCAGGCCCGCCAGGCGCAGGCCGGCCAAGGTACGCGGGTGGATGGGAAACAGCAGCGGCAGCTGGCATGATAATTGCCCCAGCGCCCGCAGCAGCGCTTCCAGCTGCAGCGCGTCATCCACGTTCGACGGCCGGTGCAAGGTCAAAAGGCCGTAAGCAGGCGGGCAGGCGTGGCCGAGGGCGCGCAGGGTGGCGGCGGGCGGCACGGCGCGCGGCAACTGCTGCCGCAGGCTGTCGATCATGACGTTGCCTGTGAAGTGGATGCGCTCGGCGGCGATGCCTTCGCGCAGCAGGTTGGCGCGCGCGCCTTCCTCGCTGGTCAGTAGCAGGCTGGACAATTGATCCGTCAGCACGCGGTTGATTTCCTCGGGCATGCGCCGGTCACCGCTGCGCAAGCCCGCCTCGACATGGATCACGGGCGTGCCGCGCTTGGCCGCCACCAGCGCGCAGGCCAGGGTGGAATTGACGTCGCCCACCACCAGCACGGCGTCGGGCGCCAGCGGCGGATGGGCGTCGAGCACGGCATCGAAGCGGCGCATGATTTCGGCCGTCTGCTGCGCGTGATTGCCGGAGCCGACGTCGAGGGCAATGTCAGGCGCGCGCAGGTCCAGGTCGGCAAACAGCTGGTCGTTCATGGCCGTGTCGTAATGTTGCCCAGTATGCAATAATGTTACGCGCACCGCGCTCGCCTGGCGGGCCAGGGCGGCCAGGATGGGTGCCATTTTCATGAGGTTGGGGCGCGCGGCTACCACGCACAGCAGGTGCGCGGGCGCGCCGGACGGAAGAGAAGGGTCGGACATGCTGCAGCCTCCTTAGAATTGCATGGTGAGCGTGGCGCTGACGCCGTTTTCGCGGTAATCGCCGCCCCGGTTGCTGGTATGCCGCATGTGCCGCACGTCGATGCTGGCCGTCATGTTCGGCTGCAGGATGCGCGTGTAGCCCGCCGTCACGGTGATGTTGTTGTCGCGTCGCGGCACGCTCAGCGAGCGCACGCTGGCGTAGCCGGCATTGACATGCATGCTGGTGCGCGAACTGGCTTGCCAGCTCCAGCCCAGGTTGCTGCCGATCTGGCGCGTGCGGTCTTCGCTGCCGAACTCCATGCCGGGCAACAAGGCGCTCTCGATGCCGCTGGCCGTTTGCGCCGTCCGGTCGACGGCCGTGACGCCGACGACCATCGTGCTTTTCGCCGTGGCGCGCGCCATCGTCAGTTGCAGCTGTTTTTGCAGGAAATAGCGGTGGCTGAAATAATTGATGGCGCCCCGTTCCGGCCCCAGGCTGTTGGCGTAGCGCAGGAAGGCATTGATGCGCAAGCGCCTGTCGCGCGCATTGGGAAAGATGCCGCGCCATAATTGATCGAGCAGCTGGCCCGCGTCGCGGTCGCCCAGGCGCAAAAACTGCGTGGGCAGGGTGGTGATGTTTTCGCTGTAGCTCAGTTGCCAGTTGGTATGGCGCTGCAGGAAATTGGCATCCAGGCTGTAGGTATTGCCAAAAAAGCGCTTGCCCGTGCTGAAGGCCACGCTGGTGCGCGGCGACGGCGTCCACACACCGCCCAGCGACCAGAAGCGGCCTTCCGGGGCCTTGCCGGTGCTCGAAATATAGCCTTCCTTTTCCATGCCGCCGCTGGCCGTGGCCGCCCATTTTCTGCCGAACGGATAGCGCAGGCCCACGCTGCTGCGCTGCATGCGCACGGGCGCCAGCTTGCTGTCCTGCGTGCGGCGCACGTCGTGACTGGCGTTCCAGGTCCAGCCCTTGCCGCGCGGCTCGCCGCTGAGCAGCAATTCCATTTCATCGCTGTGTACGGACAGCAATTCGCCGCTGTCGACCGTATTGCGCGTGTAGCGCAGCTCGGCCGAGGCCAGGCCGTGAAAGCGGTGGCGCAGGTAGGGGCTGATGCCGGTGGTGCGCACCGTGCTGGCATTGTCCGTGTCGGGCAGCTCGGCTACCAGTTGCGGGCCGAACGGCGAGATGTTGCGTCGGCTCACGCTGGCGTCCGCATCGATGAAGAACCAGTCCTGCACCAGCTCGGCGTCGGCCGCGGCGCGCAAGTCGTGGTTATCGCTATTGCCGCGCTGCCCCGAGAGGAATTTGTGCCAGCTGTAATCGAGGTGCACGCGCAGGCGCGGGCCCGTGCCGATGAGGGCGATGGCGGGCGCGATTTCCGTGATGAAGTCCGATTGCGCCTTGCCGGGCGGCGCGCGCAGCGCATTGTCCGTATAGCTTACACGCTGGCGCAGCGAGGGTTTCACCAACCAGTCGACAGCCAAGGCCGGCATGGGCAGCAGCAGGGACAGCAACGGTAGCAGGCGGCTAGTCGTAATAGCCATAGCCGTAGTAATCGTTGCCGGGGAACGATTTGGTCTTGTTGTAGATCAAATGTATGTGTTCGCACGAGTCGATCTGGCGCAGCGCTTCCTTGACGGCGTGCTGGGTCGTCGTTTCCGCCTCGACCACCATCACCACTTGGCCCATCTGTCCCACCAGCGCGTGCGCTTCGCTGGTGATCAAGAGGGGCGGCGAGTCGAAGACGACGACGCGGTCGGCGTAGCGGTTGGCGATCTCGGCCAGCAGCCGGCTCATGGCCCGGCTGGCCAGCAATTCCGTCGCATGCTTGTTGCTGCGCCCGGCGGGCAGGATGCGCAGGTTGGCCACGTTGGTTTTCAGGATCACGTCCGCCATGGCCAGCTGCGGGTCGAGCAGCACGTCCATCAGCCCCGGCTCGGGCGACAGGCCCAGCACTTTCAGCACGGACGGACGCGCCACGTCGGCATCGACCAGCAGCACCGTGATGTCCATTTCCATGGCGATGCTCATGGCCAGGTTGACGGCGCAGTACGTCTTGCCTTCGCCGGGCATGGCGCTGGTGACGACGATCAGGTTGCCATGGCGGATGGCCTCGGCGCCGCTGGCGCGCGCCTGGCGCAGCAGCGGGCGCTTGATGATGCGGAAATCTTCGGCCACCGAACTGCGCCCGCCTTCCTGCGTGAGCATGCCTTGCTCCGCCAGCCGGGCCAGGTTCAGGGGGCGGTACTGGGGGTTGCTGGCCGCCGCCAGGGTGTCCGCGCCGTCTGCGCCATTGGCGCTGTCCGCTGCGTACGGCATGGGGGCTTCGGCGACGCCCAGGATGATGGCTTCCTGCCTGCCGCTGTCCTTGCTGCTGCGCTCCTTGCTGGTCATCGTCGCTCCCGTGGCATGGTCTAGAATTTGAGCAGCGCGGCCGTCATGACCCCGCCGTACAGCACGAACAGGCTGCCCAGGCAGCCGGCAAAGCCATAGCGGGCGCGGCGGCGGCGCACCTGCTGCAGCGGCGTCCAGTTCATCGATACCGTGCCCAGCACGTTCAAGCCTGTGGCATCGCGCAGTTCGGCGGGGCTGAGGAAGGTGGGGCGCACCTGGCTGATCAGCAGGGCCGTGGCGATGCCGGCCACCAGGGCCGCGCCCAGCGCCGCGCTGAACAGCAGCGGACGGTTCGGGCCGACGGGCGCATATTGCACCGTGGGCGGGTCGATAATCTTGAAGGCCATCATCTCGGTGGTGGAACTGAGTTCGCCGGACAGCTTGGCCGCTTCGCGCCGGCCGATCAGCTTTTCATAGTTTTCCTTGTTGATGATGTAGTCGCGGTTCAGTTGCGCCAGCTGCGATTCCACCTCGGGCACGGCGTTGCTTTGCGCCAGCAGGCGCTCATTGCGCGCGTTGTATTCCTGCACGCGGGCGCGGATGGCAGCCACCTTGGCGTCCGCGTCCGTCAGCGCCACCTTCAGTTGCTGCAGCATGGGGCTGTAGTTCTTGCCCGGGTCGCCGGACGCCGTTTTCAGCTTGCTTTCCTCGATCTTGCGCTCTTCCAGTTGGGCAATCAGGCGCTTCGAGGCGATGATGTCGGGATGCAACTCCGTAAATTGCATGCGCAGGCTGTCGAGGTTCTTGTTGAGTGAGGCGATGCGCTCGTCGAGTTCCGGATTCGTGATGGCCGACGCGTTCGGCTCCAGGTCGAGCACTGGCTCGTCGCCCTCGATCTGGCTCAGGATGGCCTTGCGCGACTGTTCCGCCTCGACCAGTTCCAGCTTGGCATTGTTCAGGCTATCGGACGACATCAGCAGCTGGCTGCCATAGTCGATGCCCTGGCGCGGCAGCAGCAGGTTGTTGCGGATCTTGAATTCCTTCACCAGGTTTTCCGCCGCGCTCAGCTTGTCCTCGTAATTTTTGATCTGCTCGTCGATGAATTGCACGGCTTTCTGCGAATCGCCTTTTTTGCCCTGGAAACTGCCTTCGACAAAGATGGTCAGCAGGCTTTGCACCACGTCGCGCACCAGCTTCGGGTCGCGCCCGCTATAGCTGATGGTGTAGATGTCGTAGGCGTTGGTGCCGGTGATCTTGATGCGGCTCATCAGTTCATCGAGCCGGGCCTCGTGTTCGCGCACGGTCTTCGTGTCCAGGTCGAGGTCGACCATGCGCATGACGCGCTCCACGTTCGGGCGGCTGAGCAGGGTGCGGCTCATGATGGCCACCTGCTGTTCCGTGTTCGGCACGCTGGTCATGCCGGCCAACAGCGGCTTGAGGATGGTTTGCGTATCGACAAACACGCGCGCCGACGTCTGGAAGTCGTCGGGCAGGGTGATCACCTTGATGAAGCCGCCGATCGCCACCAGCCACGCCACCAGCACCGCATGCCAGCGGTACTTCCAGATGCCTTTCAGGCTGGAAAGCAGTTGCTGTATCAATTCCTCCATGTCGCTTCCTTCTGGTGACGGTGCTGCACGGTCGATGGCTGGGCGGCGCGGACAACGGCATCTTGCAAGAAATGCTTGCCTGTTGAGTAAGCAAAGTATAGGGCCACTATCGAGCAAGATTTCCCAAGATGATTGCTTCTTGATACGCCTCAAGGTTCACTTGCCGGGTTTTAATAATCATAGGAAGTTGGCGGCCCAGGCTGGTTCTGCGGGGCCGGCCATGGACGCGCCATTGACTCGAAGAGGCCCCGCATGAATCCGTTTCGCCGTGCATTTCTATGCCATACACTGGTACTGGCGGGTAGCGCCAGCTTGCTGGGGGGCTGCCGCACACGCTATCCGCTGGCGCCTGCCGACGACAGCGCGCCCATGCACGACTACCTGATCGGCCCGGGCGACTCCGTCAACATCATCGTCTGGCGCAATCCGGAAGTGTCGCTGACGGTGGCCGTGCGGCCGGACGGCAAGATCACCACGCCGCTGGTGGAGGATCTGGCCGCCAGCGGCAAGACCTCGACCCAGCTGGCGCGCGACATCGAGCAAGCCTTGGGCAAGTTCATCCAGCAACCGGTGGTGACGGTCATCGTCACCAATTTCTCGGGCCCGTACGGCGAGCAGATCCGGGTCATCGGCGAGGCGGCCAAGCCGCAGGCGCTGCCGTACCGGCTGGGCATGTCGCTGATGGACGTGCTCATCGCCGTCGGCGGCATCACTGACTTTGCCGCCGGCAATAAGGCCAGCATCATCCGCATGCGCGAAGGCAGCCAGCAGCAGCTGGGCGTGCGCCTGGACGACCTGCTCAAGCATGGCGATATTTCCGCCAACGTCATGATGCGGCCGGGCGACGTGCTGTTGATACCGGAGAGTTTCTTTTAGTAGCGATCTCAGCAATGTTAAAACAGCAGTTATATTTGTCTTTTTGTACTTTTCGGAAAATTTCAGCGTGTAATTTTGCCATCCAAAGGCACTATCTTCTGTTTTTTTGGGCTGATGGTGGGAACTTTTTTCGCTTTTTTCTTGTCACAAGGCATTGGCTTCAGTCCGTCTCGACGGCTGCCGATGAACGTGAGGACAAGATGAGCTTTGAAGATGAACCTATTATTTCTTTCGACACGCCCGGTACTTTCAGTGACCTGGTGGTGGGCGAGGGGCAGATCGATCCGGCCATGGAGCACGAGCTCGACCTGCAGCGCTTTCATATCCGCATGGCCAATTCGCGTGGCCGGCGCGAAGCGGCCAGTTTGCTGATCCGCAAGATGTACGGCTGGCGCGGCTATGCCGTCGATCCCGGCATCGCGCATGCGCTGAATAAAATCACCCTGTTTGCAGAAACGGCAGGCTCCACCGTCGGTACCATGACCTTGTGCCTGGATAATGCCGAGACGGGCTTGCCGGCCGATGAAAACTTCCGCGACAAGCTCGACGTGCTGCGCGAGCAGGGCCGGCGCCTGTGCGAACCGTCGCGCCTGGCCATCGACAAGGGCGTCAGCAAGCGCGTGTTTGCGGCGCTGATTCATATTTCTTATATCTATGCCCATAATATTCACGGCTTTACGGATTACGTGATTGAAGTCAATCCAAGGCATGTGGTGTTTTACAAGCGCATGCTCGGTTTCAAGGATTTTGGCGGCGAGCGAGAGTGCACGCGCGTGGGGGCGCCGGCCGTGCTGCTGCGTCTGGACCTCGACTACATGGGGACCCAGATCCGCAAGTACGGCGGCATGATGGAACAGCATGGGGGGGAACGATCGTTTTACCCCTTTTTTTTCCCGACATGGGATGAACCTGGCATCACCGACCGGCTGCGGCAGGGGCGCAACTGAAACTCATTTATTTTTCAGCATGATCGCCTGCATATGGCTGCCCGGAATCGCATATGTGATGCCGCTGGGGGCGCTGATGGCGGCCTCTTTCAGGCCTTTGACATACACCATGTTGACGATGCCGTAGACGAGACCGGTCTCGGGGTCGAACAGGGGGCTGCCGCTGCTGCCCGGATATGCCGTCGCGTCCAGCTGGAACACGATGTACGGTGTTTTTTTCAGTTGCGCCAGGCGCCGTGGGTCGAGGCGCTGTGCATTGTCGCTGGGCGTGACTACCGGCGTCAGCGACGACACGGTGGCGCGGTGCGTGACGTGATGCAAGCCCAGCAAGGTACCCAGAGGAAATCCCGTAAAGGCCATGGCCTGGCCTTCGCGCACCGTGGCCGCGTCGCCCAGCGCCAGGGCAGGCAGCGGCGCGCCCGTCAGGCGCAGCAGGGCCAGGTCGTGTTCCGTGTCCAGCACCTGCACTTTGGCGTGGCGAAATTGCGCCGCCTCGCCCTGACCCGTGAGAATGCCGATGACTTCGTCCGGATTGGCGTCGAGCAGTTTCTGGATCACATGGGCGCAAGTCAGCACGCTCAAGCCGTCGCCCGCCACGAAACCCGTGCCGATGAAATTCATGGGCGGCGTGCGCGTCTTTTGCAGGCTGCCCACGCCGACGATGGACGGTTTCACGCGCGCAATGACTTGCGCCAGGGCTTCGTCGGCACGGCTGGGTGCGCTGGTCAGGGCCAGGGCCAAGGCAAGGCAAGACATCAGGACGGAGGAGAAGGTATGCGACAGGGCTTTCATGGCGGCGCACTTTCAGCAGGACGAGGTGGCGGGGGTGGCGGGGGCTGCAGCAGCGCGCACAGCAGCATCAGGTAGCACAGCAGGGCAATGCGCGGCACGTCGAGCAGGCTGTCGAACAGGCCGACGACGAGAAAACCCAGCAGGGCGGCGGCGCAGGCCAGCGCGCCCTGGTCGCCTGCCATGGTCTGGCGCAGCAGGCGCAGGCCGGCCAGGGCCAGCAGTCCCAGCATGGACAGTGCGCCGCACCAGCCCGTTTCCACCAGCAGCTGCAGCGCCAGGCTCTTGATATGCCACGGCAAGTGATGGTGGTCGCTGCTGAAAAACCAGTAATTGTTTGCCTGCGTAAAGCGTCCGTTGAGTATCAATTCCTCGCCGCCGGGCGCGCGCAGGCTCAGATTGTCGACCTCGATCACGGATGAGGTGGCCGTACCGCTGGCCGCCAGTTCCAGCTGCACGGGCGGGCGCAGCAGCCAGGCACCCGTGCCCAGCCATTTGCTGTCGAACGGCACTTCATAGTGCAGCCACGCGCTGGCCGGCGCGCCTGGCTGCGGTAGACGCAGGCGCAGGGGGATATTCACGCAATTTTGTGCATACAGCAATTGTCTCTGGCACAGGCGCACCAGCAGCACGGGCATTGGGCCGTTTCTACGCGCGTCGAGCCCCAGCGTGTAGCGCGTGGCCGGCTGCACCGCCAGGCGTTGCAGCAGTCGCAGCAGTTCGCCGTAGCCGGCGCTGTAGCCGGGACTTGCCAGGCGGACAAAAGTGTTGCCGGAGTTACCAGGCTCGCCGCCTTCCTCCGCATACGCGATGCTGGCTGGCACCTCGCGCCCGGGATTGTGCCAGTAATACGTGGCGGGAAAGCTGCCCATGCCCATGCCGAACAGCTGATCGCCCCAGTCGGATGGCTGCATGGCCAGCACTTGCCGCCAATGGCGCAAACGGCCTTGCATGTCGAAGGCGGTGGTGGCGAAACGTTCGGTGGCGTAATAGCTGGCCGAGACGGGTATGGCCAGCAGCAACAGGATGCCGGCCGCGCCCGCCATGCTCAGGCTGGCGCGGTCCAGCCGCCACAGCGGTGGGCGCAAGCGTCCATTGCACAGCATCAGCATGGCCAGCAGCACGACCAGGCAGGCAGGCGCCAGGGCCGGTGCTCCCGCCCAGTGCCAGCCTATCCAGACGAGATTGCACGCCAGCATGGTCCACGCCATCATCGCCAGGCTCAGCCTGGCTGGGCCTTTGCCGGCAGCGCTGCCCGGCCAGAGGGGGCCGGGCAGCAGCACGGCCGCCAGCAGCGCGGCCGCCAGCAAGAACAGGAAATACGGGCCTTTCAGCCAGCCGGCAGCCTGCTGGCCGGCTCCTTCCGGCCACCAACTGGCCAGCAGCCCCTGCAGGCACAGCGCGCACAGCAGGCTGGCCGGCGCCAGGCGCCACGGCAAGGGCCGCGCCGCCAGCACGAAGCTGGCCGCGAGCAAGACCACGGCGGCGAGCAAGCCCCGGTAGCCGGCCAGGCTGAACATGTACACGAGCAGGACGGTGCCCAGCACGGCCAGCAGCAGGCTCAGCAAAAGTTTCCCCATTGGTCGCCGCCCCGTCGGGCGCCGCGCCGCGCCGTGGCCTGTGCGCAGTATCTGCCAAAAAGCCAGCAGCATGGCCGCTGCCAGCGCCGCGTACAGCCCACGTGAAAAAGTGGTGCATGCCGCGTGCAGGGCCAGTGCCAGCAGCAGCAAGGCCAGCGCCGCCTGCCAGCGGCTGTGTGCGCGCGCCAGCCACAGTCCCGCAAATGGCAGGCTCAGGGCCAGATAGCCGTCCAGCGCGGCGCCTCCCGTGTGCATGGCGGAAAACGGCGCCGTGATGCGGTAGTCGCTGGACAGGTTCATCAAACCGGGAAACACGGCCCGCTCCCACAGCGCGAACAGGGACACCATGGCCAGCCCGGCCAGCATGCCCGGCAGCGCGTAGCGGCGCAGGGCGGACGCGTCGCCGTCGCGCAGCAGCAGCGGCAGCAGCAGCATGCTCCAGGCCCAGGCCTTGCCCAGACGCAAGCTGTTGTAAGGGCTCAGGTAATTATCCCAGGCATACACGTCGAGGGGCGGCAGCGGCAGGACGCCGCGCAGCAGCGCCGCCAGCCAGGCCAGGCTGCACAGCAGCAGGCAGGCGCGGGCGGCGGGCGAGAGCCGCGCCGCTGCAGGCTTGGCGGGCCCGCCCAGGCGCCAATAGCCGCAAGCCACCGTCAGCAACAGCAGCACGTCGATTTCTTCGAGGAAGAACCAACCCGTCCACGGCGCCAGGTCCAGCGCCGGCAGCAAGGCGGGCAGGCAGAACAGCCAGCAGGCGGGACGCCAGCACAGCAGCAGGAAGTAGGCGGGCAGCAGGGCGGCAAACAGCAGGCCGGGCCAGCTGTGGCCCAGCGGATAATGGCGCAAGGCCAGCATGCAGCCGGCGCCCGCCAGCAAGGCCAGCAGCCGCAGCGCCAGGCCGGGCAGGGCCGCGTGTGCCACCATGGCCTAGAGCTGGGTCAGCAAGGCCTGCGCCTCGGCCCGCTGCGGGAAATCCTTGTTGGCGGCCAGCAGCTGTTCCAGTTGCTTGCGCGCCCCCGGCTTGTCGCCCGATTTCGCCAGCGCCGCGCCCAGGTGGTACTGGATGTCGGGCGACTTCGGCGCCAGGCCGGCTGCCTTGCGCAGCAGGGTGGTCGCGCGCTTGACGTCGCCCTGTTCCAGCACGATCCAGCCCAGGGTGTCGAGCACGATGGGATTGTCCGGCACCAGCTTGAGCGCCTGCTCGGCCGTCGCCTGCGCGCGCGGATCTTTTTCCTGCTGATACGCCCACGCCAGGTCGTTCAGCGCCGCCAGATTGGCCGTGTCCTTGGCAACGATGTACTGGAGCTGTTCGATGGCCGCGCGATATTGCTTTGCCTCCAGCTTGGCGCCGGCCAGGTAGGTGCGCACGCCCAAGTCATCGGGCTTGTCCTTCAGCCAGGTCGCCATGCGCGCATCCGCCTCGCGCACCTGGCCCGAGGCCAGCAAGGCGCGGTACAGCTGCACCTGCATGGGGCCGATCTTGCTGATCTGGAGGGCGTGTTCGTACAGCTTGACGGCTTCCTGCGGCAGTTTCTGCGCCATCAGCACGTCGCCTTCGAGCTTGTAGCCGGCCGCCAGCTTCGGCTGCTGCTGCTGTACCTGGCGCGCCACGGCCAGCGCGTCGCGCTGGCGGTTCAGCGACAGCAGCAGGCTTACTTCGACCACGCGCGCTTCGAGCAGGGTGGGATCGAGCGCCTGCGCCCGCTTGACGGCTTGCAGCGCATTGTGGCCGTCACCCAGTGCCAGGTGCAGGCTGGCGATGCGCATCTGCAGCGGCGCCGACGTCGTCTGCAGGCTGGCCAGCTTGCTGTAGCTGTCGAGCGCCGCCTGCGTCTGGCCGGCGCCGTATTCGACCTGCGCGCGCATGGCCAGCGCGTCGGCGTCGTCCGGGTGGCCCGACTGCAGGGTGCGCGCCAGTTCCAGCGCCTTGTCGGGCGCGCCCGTCTGCAGGTAAAAGTTACTCAGCAGCAGGGCCGGTGCGACGGCGTCGGGATTGTCGCGGTGGGCCCGCTCCAGCCAGCGCCGCGCCTCGTCCGTCTTGCCTTGCGAGGCGGCCAGCTTGGCCAGCGCCGCGCACAGGTCGGCATTTTTCGGCGTTTTTTCCAGCGCCCGCTCGAAGCGCTGTTTCGCTTGTTCCGGCTTTTTCTCGGCCAGGTCGATCTGCGCCAGATTGTTCAAGGCGGGTAAATAGACAGGGTCCATCCCCAGGGCCTGCTCGAAACTGGCGCGCGCGGCGGGCACGTCGCGCAAGGCCATGTAGACGCCGCCTTTCAGGTTCAGCAGCAGGGGATTCGTGCCTTTCTGCTGTTGTTCCAGCATCTTGACGGTGGTCAGGGCCTTGTCGTTCTGTTTGTTGCGCAGCAAGGTCATCACCAGCATGGTGCCCACCTGCGGCGTGCTCTTGTCGAGCATGCTGGCGCGTTCCAGTTCGTCGATGGCACGGCTGTTCTCGCCCATGCCCAGGCGGCTGATACCCAGCGCCGCATGCAGCCTGGCCGTGTCCGGTGCCAGCGTATTGGCCTTTTCGAAATACGCCGCTGCCTTGTCGTAGCGGCGCGCGCGCAAATGCGCCTCGCCGGCCAGCGACAGCAGTTCCACGTCCTCGGGAAAGGTGGCCAGCACGGGCAGCAGCAGGTCGAGGGCGGCGTCCGTCTTGCCGCGCATCAGTTCGATCGACGCCATCATCTTGAGCGCGTACAGATGTTTGGGATAGACGGCCAGGAAGCGCTGCAGATAGCTTTCCGCCAGTTGCGGCGAGCCCAGCTTCAGCTGCACGGCGCCGGCCAGCAGGATGGACGGCATGTGCTCGGGCGCCACCTTGAGCACCAGTTGCAACGATTGCAGGGCCGCCTTGTTCTTGCCCTGGCGGAAATCGAGCAGCGCCTGGGTCTGCAGCAGGCCCAGGCTGTTGGGCGCCGTCTTGCGCGCCGTGGCCAGCTGGGCCGCCGCTTCCGCGTAGCGGTTTTCCAGGATATCGAGGTTGGCCAGGTCGATATGCGCCTGGGTATTGTCCGGTTTTATTTTGAGGATCTGCACGTAGGCGCGCCGCGCCGCGTCGTTCTTGCCTTGCAGGCGCAGCAGGTCGCCCTGCAGGCGCAAGGCGTCGAGGTTGGCAGGCGCGCTTTTCAAGGCTTGCGCCAGCAGCAGCTCGGCCGCCGTCACCTGCTGCTCCAGTGCCGCCAGACGCGCCAGGCCCAGCAAAGCCTCGACCTGGCCCGGATGGACTTCGAGCAGGCGCGCAAACACGGCGCGCGCTTCGTCCTGGCGGCCCAGCGCCAGCAGGGCATCGCCGCGCAGGGCCAGCACGGCTGGCGGCTGCGCCGCATCGTCGGCGATCTCGGCCAGTACCTTGTCGAACTGGCCCAGCATCAGCCAGGACTTGCCCAGCAATGGCATCACTTGCTGCGACGCCAGCCCCAGCGATTTTGCCTTGCGCAATTCTTTCTCGGCAGACAGGGCCTCGCCCGTGTCGATATAGATGCTGCCCAGCAGCAAGCGTGCCGCCCCGTTATCCGGCTCCTTTTGCAGCAGGTTCTTCAACTGGATGATGGCGGCGCGCGCCTCGCCCTTCTGGCGGTACTGCTGCGCGTCGGCCAACAGGGATTCGCTGCTCTGCGTGCCGTGGCACCCCGTCAGCAAGGGCAGCAGCAGGGTGCAGCACAGCGCGGCGGCCGGCAGGCCAGGGAAGGGGCGGGGCAGGGAACGGGCCATGGAAGTCTCCGGTAGCGGCGTGCATGAACGATGGGCATGGCCTAGCTTAAAAAGATGGCCGCCGCTCTCCTTGATTGTGCTCAACAAGCCGCCGATTGTCCGCGTGCGGACTTGCCGCTGCTCCTGGTTCCTTGTTCCATCTCAAGAATGGCCGCGCCGGCGACCGTAGAATTTCCCGGACGGCGATGCTCAGGCCGCAACCATTTGGAGCGATGCACATGGATAGCAGCGTGGATAGCAAGGCGGACGTGGTGGCGGTGGTGGGGCTCGGTTATGTCGGCTTGCAGCTGGCCGTCGCGTTTGGCATGCGCCAGCGCACCATCGGCTTTGACTTGTCGGCCCGCAAGGTAGAAAGTTACCGCAACCATGTCGACCCCACCGGCGAAGTGAGTACAGAGCAGCTGCGCGCAGCGCAGTGGCTGAGCGTGGGCTGCGATCCGGCCGAGCTGCAACTGGCCGATTTCATCGTCGTGGCCGTGCCCACGCCCGTCGACAGCGCGCATAATCCCGATTTCTCCGCCCTGGCTGGCGCCAGCGCGGCCGTCGGACGCCACATGCGGCGCGGCGCCATCGTCATCTACGAGTCGACCGTGTATCCGGGCGCCACCGAAGAAATCTGCATTCCCATCCTGGAGCAGCATTCGGGCCTGCGCTGGAAGGAAGACTTTCATGTGGGCTTTTCGCCGGAACGCATCAACCCCGGCGACAAGGCGCACACCCTGCACAGCATCCGCAAGGTGGTCTCGGGTGACGACGCCGCCACCCTGGACAAGGTGGCAGCCCTGTATGAAGGCGTGGTCGAGGCGGGCGTGCACCGCGCATCGAGCATCAAGGTGGCCGAAGCGGCCAAGGTGATCGAAAACACGCAGCGCGACCTGAACATCGCGCTGATGAACGAGCTGGCCATTATCTTTGACCGCATCGGCATCGACACCCTGGAAGTGCTGCAGGCGGCGGGCACGAAATGGAATTTTCTGCCATTCCGTCCAGGGCTGGTGGGCGGCCATTGCATCGGCGTCGACCCCTACTATTTGACGCACAAGGCGGAAATGCTGGGCTACCATCCGCATGTGATCCTGGCCGGGCGCCGCATCAATGACGGCATGGCCAAGTTCGTGGCGGAAAAAACCATCAAGGAAATGGTGCGCGCCGGGTTTAAACTGAAGGGCGCGCACGTGAATGTGCTGGGCCTGACCTTCAAGGAAAATTGCCCGGACTTGCGCAACTCGAAAGTGGTCGACATGATCCACGAACTGCAATCGTACGGCGTGCAGGTGCACGTACACGATCCTGTCGCCGATGGCCGCGAAGCGCTGGAAGAATACGGCTTGGCGCTGGAAAGCTGGGAACAGCTGCCGCGGGCCGAGGCCATCATCAGCGCCGTTTCGCACCAGGCCCTGCTGGCCCGCCCGCTGGCCGATTTCCAGGCCAAGGTGCTGGAGAACGGCTGCTTCATCGACATCAAGTCGCATTTCGACCCCCGCCCGCTGCAAGATGGCGGCCTGCAAGTGTGGCGGCTGTGATGGCGGCCGACGCTGTCGATTCGGCAGCAGACACGGCGCATGGCACGGCTGCCGGCGCGTATGCGCTGGCCTGCGCGCAGCTGGCCAGGGAACCGCGACGCTGGCTGGTGACGGGCGTGGCTGGCTTCATCGGCTCGCACCTGCTGGAAACCTTGCTGCAGCTGGGGCAGGAAGTGCGCGGCCTGGACAATTTTCTGACGGGCCACCGGGATAACCTGGAACAGGTGCGCGCCAGCGTGGGCGAGCAGGCGTGGCGGCGCTTCACCTTCATCGAAGGCGATATCCGCGACCCGCAGGCGTGCGCGCGCGCGTGTGGCGCGCCGGCGCAGGCCGCCAGCGCTGACGGCGGTGATGCAGATGCTGCCGGTGGCGGTAGCGGCAGTCTGGCCGGGAGCGAGCGTGCCGGGACTGGCGACCCTGTCGACTATGTGCTGCACCAGGCGGCGCTCGGTTCCGTCTCGCGTTCGCTGGAAGACCCGCTGCTGTGCCATGCCGTCAATGTCAGCGGTTTCCTGAACATGCTGGCCGCCGCGCGCGATGCGGGCGTGCAGCGTTTCGTGTATGCCGCGTCCAGCGCCACCTATGGCGACCACCCGGCCTTGCCGAAAGTGGAACAGCACATCGGCGCGCCCCTGTCGCCGTATGCCTTGAGTAAATATGTCAATGAACTGTATGCGCAGGTGTACGCGCGCTGCTACGCCATGCAAACGGTGGGGCTGCGCTACTTCAATGTCTTCGGTCCGCGGCAAGATCCGCTGGGTGCCTACGCCGCCGTCATTCCCCGCTGGATTGCCGCCATGCTGGACGACCAGGCCGTGTACATCCATGGCGACGGCGCCACCAGCCGCGACTTCTGCTTTGTGCACAATGCCGTGCAAGCCAATCTCCTGGCCGCCACCGGCACCGACCCGGCAGCCGTCAACCAGGTCTACAACGTGGCTGTCAACGCCCGCACCAGCCTGACGCAGCTGCACGCCACCATGCAGCAGATGTTGCTGGCCGCCCGCCCGCGGCACCTGCCGTTGGCGCCGCACTATGGCGAGTTTCGCGCCGGCGACGTGCGCCATTCACAAGCGGACATCGGCAAGGCGGCCCGCTTGCTGGGTTACGTACCCACGCACGATCTGGCGCAAGGATTGCGTCAGACCATCGCCTGGTATGTGGCGCAGGCTGACCAGGCATGAGGTACGAGCTGGCCGCGCATCCGGTACGAACTGGCTGCACCTGACGTGTGCGCGCAGGCGGCCCGCATAATATAGCCCGCATAATGTCCAATACAATGCCACACCCGCGCGATTGCCTGCCGCCTAGCGCTGCACGGGCGTAGCTGCCGGTGCTGCCGGCTAGGGCGGTTCGGGCACGCCGTCGGTACTGCTGTGGAGAACACGGGGTGTGCCACGGAAATCGGCCGTGTGCAGGGTGACGGGGCGGCGCCAGACGCGGGCGATATACGCCAGCACCTGTTCCGCGCGCTCCAGGTCGAGGCCGCGACCATCGCGCTGATGATCGTGGTGCAGCACCAGGCTGCCGTCGTCGTTGAGCAGGGTGACGGCGATGCACGGCGCGCCATAATTGTATTTGGGCGCCAGGATGGCTTCGCGGATGGCCCGCAAGTCGCGGCTGGCCAGCCGCGTCTCGCCGTCGCGGCGGCTTTCATGCACGAACAGGCCCAGGCGGTCAGCCAGTTCCCCGTCCAGATAGTTGCGAATGAAACTGCAATCGTCGTCGTCGCGGCAAATCTGGCGCGCCCGCGCCAGTCCTTCGCGCTCGATGATGTGCTCCCACATGCAAAAGCCCAGGTGATAGGGATTGACGGCCAGGGCCTGCTGGTGCTCGCCCGCGTAAGGGCGCACCACGTCCGAATGCGACTTGATGGCGGACAGATACAGTGCCGGGGGCAGGAAGTCGGCTTCGCGCAGCAGCCGCGCATGCCAGTACGAGGCCCAGCCTTCATTCATGATCTGGCAGGCGTACACGGGATAGAAGTAAAACGACTCTTCGCGCACGGCCAAAAAAATGTCGCGTTCCCAGTCGGCCAGCTCCGGCCCATGGTGGGCGATGAACCATAGCAAGTCGTACTCGGCTTGCGGCGGCATGAGCGGGCGCTGCGCCAGGCGCGCCCTGGCCGCCTCGCGCGCCGCCAGCGTGGCCGCTTCACCGGGCAAGCGCCGGTAGCGTTGTGTAAAGGGATCGTCTGCGGCGGCTTGCTTGCCCGCCACACCGGCTGGCCCCGATGCTGCGGCATAGGGTGGGCGGTGCAGCTCGGCGTGGACGTCCACATGCTGTTCCAGCGCCAGTGCGGCATCGAGCACGGCTTCCACCTGCTCATGCCCGTGCTGTTGCAGTGCCGTATCGAGACGCCGCGCCCGCGCCGCGCTTTGTTCCAGGATGTGCTGGCCCGCCATGGCGCCGAAACGCTGGAACAGGGCATTGCGGCTGGCAAAGTCGGCGTGGCCCAGCACATGCGCCGTGACGAGCGTGTTTTCGGCTACGGAATTGTGTTCTGCCATGTAGGCATGGCAAGGGTCGCCGGGAAACATGACTTCGAAAATGTGCGAATTGCCCATCTTTTGATGCACAAGCTGATGGATGTAGCGCACGCCGAACGACCAGTGGCGCATGCGCACGGGCAAGCCATAGATGGCGATCTCGGCCATGAAACTGTCCGGCACCAGTTCGAACTCGACAGGGGAAAATGCCAGGCCCAGTTCCCGCGCCAGCGTTTCGATGCGCGCCGCGTAGCCGTCCAGGCCCATTGTGTCTGCCTTGTCTGTCGCGTCGCCGTGCAACTGTGCATCAGGCTGCGTCATGGCGTTTCCTGCGTGTCGCCCGCCTCGTGCTGGAAAAAGGTACGGATGGCCGCCCACACATCGTCGGTCCTGCTGAGGATGCTGCTGTGCAAGGGCAAGCCGCGCCGTTCGTGCTCGGCGCACAGGCTGTGCATTTCCGTTTCCAGGCTGCGCGGCACGCCGGGCAAGGTTTCCACATAGCCCATATAGCTGAGCACGGCGGCCAGGTCGCCCAGGGCCAGGCTGGCCGCCCCCCGGTCTTCGCTGAAATTTTCGCCATCGGAGGCATAGAACAGGTAAGCGTTATAGCGCCCCGGCGCATAGTGCTCTTGCAGCAGATCGCGGCTCAGGCGAAAGGCGCTGGACGCCATGGTGCCGCCCATGCCATTGACCTGGAAGAATTCGGCTTCGGAAAACTCCCAGGCCCGCGTCGTATGGGCGATGAAGCGCGTTTCCACGCGCGCATACCTGCACCGCAAGCCCTGCAAGGCAAAGAAAAAGAAGGACTTGGCCAACTTGCGCTCGGCTTGCGCCATGCTGGCCGACACGTCCAGCACGAAAAACACGACGGCATTCGTGCTGGGCCGGGGCTGTGGCAGCACCTGGCGGTAACGCAAGTCATCATTGGTGAAGGGTACGGGCTGCGCTTGCACCGCGCGCCGCTTGATCGCTTCCTTGACGGTGCGGCGCCGGTCCAGGCGCGAACGGGCGCCATGCCGGTCCAGGCCGCTGCGTACCAGCTGCACATCGTCGATCGCGCCCAGGTGACGCGGCTTCAGGTGCGGCAACTCGAAGGCGTCCCATAGCCAGTCGAGTATGTCGTCGATGGGAAACTCCAGCAGCAGGCGCACCGCCCCCTCGCCATCGCCGCCTGGCGCGCCAGCCTCGCCCGTGGCGGTGGGGCGCGCCGCGCGCAGGAGATCGCCGGGCTGGCCTTCACCCTGGCCTGCACCCACGCTGTTGCGCGCGGGCGCCAGGCGAAAATGCGCATGTTCGAGCAGGCGCATGGGCACTTGCACCGTGCGCTGCTGGGGGCCGCCGATCAGGTCAGGCGTGGCGATCAGCTCGGGCAAGTGCGCCTGCACGGCTTCGCACACTTTCTGGTTGTGGCGCAGCCAGTCGCGCGCGCCGCGCGAGAACAGCGCGTACCACGGCTGGGCCAGGGCTGGCGCGGTGGAAGCTGGCGAGGTCGTGACGGACATGGCTATTCCTGCGCCAGCAAGGTGGTGACGTAGTTGAGCGCTTCGCGCGCGCTATGGGCGTCATAGCCATATTCGTCGACCAGGCGCTGCTCGACGGCGGAGATCCTGGCCCGCACGTCGTCATCGGGGCGCTTGGCCGAGCCGACCAGGCGCAGCACGTCGCGCCGCTGCTCGAACAGATATTGCTGGATGGCATCGTGCAATTGCGCATGGCTACCCAGGCCAAAGGCTTCGCCCCGCTTGAAGGCGCTCATGGCCTTGCGCACCACTTCTTGCCGGAAAGACTGCTTGCCCGAGTCGCTGATATGGATTTTTTCTTCCACGGCGCGCAGGAAGCGCTCGTCGGGACGGCGTTCTTCGCTGGTGATGGGATCGCGGATCTGGCGGTTGTCGAGCATGGCTTCGACTTCATCGAGATATTTGCTCAGCAAGTCCTGTGCTTCTTGCTCAAACGACACGAACAGGGCCTTGTGCACGTCGGCTTTGACCCAGCGGTTATAGAAATCCTTGCGCGTGAGCACCAGGTAATCGACCCACTGACGCTTGCGCCGCGGTTCGATGCGCGCATCGTTTTCGATGCCATCCTTCAGGGCCAGCAGCACGTCCATGGTGGAGAGGCTGTTGCGCTGGGCGGAAATGATGGCGTGCGACAGGGCATTGATGACGAAGCGGGGCGACACGCCCGACAAGCCCTCGTCGGGCGACTTGTCGCGCTCGCGCAGGCGGCGGATGTCGGCATGCTGCAAGTCGCCGACGTCTTCGTCTGCATACACGCGCAGTTTCTTGACCAGCTCGGCTTCCTTGTCCTCGCCCTCGGGCAAGCGGCTGAGGATGGCGAACACGGCCGCCGCATGCAGCACGTGCGGATCGAGGTGCACGTCGCGAAAGGCAGGCGCTGCCGCCAGGATCAGCTTGCGGTAGATACGCGCTTCTTCGCGGTAATTGAGCGTATACGGCACTTGCACGATGACCATGCGGTCGAGCAGCGCCTCGTTTTCGCTTTCTTGCAGGAATTTTCGAAATTCGGCCAGATTCGTGTGCGCCAGGATGGTTTCATCGAGGTAAATCAAGGGAAAACGTGACACCTTGACATTTTTTTCCTGCGTTAAAGTCAGCAGCAGGTAGAGGAATTCACGCTTGACCTTGAGGATCTCGATCATTTCCAGCATGCCGCGGCTGGCCGCATACACGGCGCCGGACCACGACCAGGCGCGCGGATCGCCTTCGTCGCCGTACTGCACCACCTTCGACAGGTCGACGGAACCCACCAGGTCGGCCAGGTCGGCCGTGGTGGGGTCGTGCGGCGCATATGTGCCGATGCCGCAGCGGCCCGCCTCGGACAGGTGGATGCGCTCGACGGGCATGCGCAGGAAGTCGCCCCCATACTGTTCTTCCAGGCGAGCGCGGCAATGAGGGCACAGTTCGCCATGCAGCTCGGCATCATAGCTGGCGCGAAAGTCGGCGCGCATGCTGTGCGGCACCAGATGCAGCGGCGATTCGTGCACGGGGCAGCCGGCGATGCCGTACAGCGCGCCTTCGCTGCTGTGGCTGTATTCTTCTAGCCCCCGCTTGAGCAGGATCACCAGGGTCGACTTGCCGCCCGATGGCGGGCCCAGCAACAGCAACATGCGCCGGCCCACCTCGGAGCCGGCGGCTGCCGCCTTGAAGTAGGCGGCCACCCGGTCGATCGCCTCGTCGATGCCGAACAGTTCGTCGTCGAACAGGCGGCAGCGAAAGCGCCCGCTGTCATCGGTCTGGCCGTTCCCGCGCATCATGTCCCACAGGTACTGGTGCGCGCTGCGCGTCAGCAGGGCCGCGCGGCCGGGCAGGATTTGTTCGATGAAGTCGGCAAAACTGCCGCGCCAGGGGCTGACGCGGTGATTTTCCGCCCATGCCGCCATGCCGTGCATAAAACCGGCATGTTGGCCCGCGGCGCTATCGGCGTCTCTCGTGCTGTCGCCCGCTGACGCCGCTGCCGCAGGCGCGTCGTCGTGGCGTGTCATACCAGGGCTCGTCATTGTTTCCCCATCCATACCGTTGCTGGCGTTGCTAGCGTTGCTGCCGTGGAACAGGCCCAGTTCCAGCCTGTTGGCCCAGTATACGGCGGCACCTCTGCCCGCACGCCTGATCTCGCTCAACCTTGAGAATGGAACTATTTTTGCCCCCCCTTGGCCCCGTGGGCGCAGGGCGGCCATGCGCCTGCGCAGTTCAATCCAGATCAATGCCGACCGGCGCGGCCCGTCCACACTGGTGATTTCAGCGACCCACGAGGAGAACATGATGATAGGCAACGAGAACGGTTTCAGCGCCCCACCGGGCAGCAGCGGCAGGGGACAAAGCGCGGATGATGAAGAGGCCGTCGGCCAATTTTCCGTCCCCGGCGAAGACGACAATACGATCGAGAGCGCATCCGTCTCGGACGTGCCCGATGCCTTGAGCGGCGTCAGCATGGAATTGCTGGAAATCAAGCGCAGCATCGAAGACGGCATGCGCCAGTCCATTTCCCAGGCGGGCGGCGTGCGCGCCGCCGATGCCTTCAGCGATGGCGGCAATATCCAGGGCGTGTCCATCGGCCTGGGCGAGGGCGCCAGCGACAGCTCGTCCGGCGAGCCGGGCTTGCCAGCCCTGACCCTGTACGTGGCCGAACCCACTTCCGTCGACCGCGCCAAGGCCGCCATCGTGGCTGCCATGGGCGTGCGCGCCGTGGCCAGCGACAGGGTGCCTGTCAACATCGTCGTCACGGGCGTGATCGATGCGCAACCGCACCGTTTCCGCCTGCGTCCGGCGCCAGGCGGCGTCTCGGTCGGACATTTCCGCATCACGGCCGGCACCATCGGCTGCCTGGCCGTGGGACGCAGTGCACCGCGCAACAGCCGCTTGATGATACTGAGCAATAATCACGTGCTGGCCAATTCCAACGGCGGCGTGTTCAACGATTGCATCGTGCAGCCGGGCCCCATCGACGGTGGCCGCTGCCCGCAAGACCAGGTGGCCGTGCTTGAGCGCTTCGTGCCTATCAATTTCAGCGGCGGCGTCAATTTTGTCGATTGCGCCACAGGCTGGGCCTGGCCAGACCGCGTGCGTCCCGAACTCGTCTACCTGAGCGGCGGCGTACCGGCGTATTTCCGCATCAGCAACGCGCTGGTAGCACCCGCGCTGGGCATGATGGTCGGCAAATCCGGACGCACGACGCAATTGACGCAGGGCCGCATCACGGGGCTGGGCGCCACCATCAACGTCAATTATGGCGGCGGCAGGATCGCGCTGTTCCAGGACCAGATCGCCATTACGGGCGTCAGCGGGCCATTCAGCGCGGGCGGCGATTCCGGCTCCTCCATCTGGACCTGGAACCAGCAGCGCAATCCCGTCGGCCTGCTGTTTGCCGGCGGTAACAACATCACCTTTGCCAACCAGATGCGGCGCGTGGTGGTGGCGCTCGACATCAATTTGTACACCTGAGCATTGTCACAGAAAACGGCGCGGCGGCGTGATGCTTCCTTGCACTGCGCCGCCTTTTGCACGATGATGATAGGGTCAGGTGTGGCTGCCATGCATGGCTTGGCGGGCAAGAGGCGCTGCCGCGCCTCCTTGGCCCACGCGTGCCATGGGCAGCATCAGGAGGATGTGTCATGTCAAACAGTAAATTCGTACCGGCGCCATACGCCGTCTTCGAGGATGCGGCCATGCCGTATGTGCCGGACGGGGCCAGTGGCCTCGCTCATGCTGCACCGCCGCCCGGCCGGCTGGAAGCGGCAAAGCGGCGCAACGAGCGGGCTCTGATGGCGATCGATGGGGTCGAAGGCGTCAGCCTGGGGCAGACCGCCATCGGCGGTGAAACCCTCGTCGTGTATCTGCGCGATGCGTCCGTCAAACGGCGCGTGCCGTCGCAGGTCGACGGCTATCCGGTGGAAACGAGCATCACGGGCAAGATCGATATCCAGCACTGGTAGGCAAGCGTGCCTGGCGGCCAGTCCGCCTGCCGCAGAGTGCTGCGGCGGAAGGCCTGCTGCCAGGCCTTCCCGGCCGTCTTTCAGCCAGCTTTTTCAGCCGGCCTTACTTTCGGCCTTACTTTCGGCCTCACTTCCGGCATTACTTGCTCAGCCGTCCGATCGCTTCGGCCACGCCCGCGCCATAGGCGGGGTCGCACAGGGTGCAGTTGCCGATGTGGCGTTGCTTGACTTGCTCCGAGGCGCCCGAGATGGCGCGCGCCGTGTTGTCGAACAAGGCTAGCTGCTGTGCCGGCGTCATCAGGCGGAACAGGGCGCGCGGCTGCGAATAGTAATCCTCGTCGACGCGGTGGTTCCAGTGGTCGGCCGCGCCTTCGAGGCTCAATGGCGGTTCGCGGAAATCGGGCTGCTCGGCCCATTCCTGCTCGCTGTTCGGTTCATAGCCCAAAGTCCCCCCCTGGTTGCCGTCGACGCGCATCTGGCCGTCGCGGTGGTAGCTGTGGAACGGGCATTTCGGCGCGTTGACGGGGATATGGCTGTGGTTGACACCGAGGCGGTAGCGCTGCGCGTCGCCATACGAAAACAAGCGGCCTTGCAGCATCTTGTCCGGTGAAAAGCTGATGCCGGGCACCACATTGGCCGGATTGAAGGCCGCTTGCTCCACTTCCGCGAAGTGGTTGTCCGCATTGCGGTTCAGTTCCAGCACGCCCACCTCGATCAGCGGGTAGTCGCCGTGCGGCCACACTTTCGACAGGTCGAAGGGGTTGAGGTGATACGTGCCTGCCTCTTTTTCCGGCATGATCTGCACGTACAGGGTCCAGCGGGGGAAATCCTTGTTTTCGATGCTGTCGTACAGGTCGCGGTGCGAACTTTCGCGGTCCTTGCCGACCAGCGCCTCGGCTTCGGCATCCGTCAGGTTTTGAATCCCTTGCTGGGTTTTAAAGGTGAACTTGACCCAGAAACGCTCGTTTTGCGCATTCAGGAAGCTGAAGGTATGGCTGCCGAAACCGTGCATGTGGCGGAAGCTGCGCGGCAAGCCCCGATCGCTCATCACCACCGTTACCTGGTGCAGCGCTTCGGGCAGCGAGGTCCAGAAATCCCAGTTGCTGTTGGCGCTGCGCAAGCCCGTGCGCGGGTCGCGCTTGATGGCGTGATTTAAATCGGGAAATTTCAGCGGGTCGCGCATGAAGAAGACGGGCGTATTGTTGCCGACCAGGTCCCAGTTGCCTTCTTCCGAATAGAACTTCAGGGCAAAGCCGCGGATATCGCGCTCCGCATCCGCCGCGCCCCGTTCGCCAGCCACCGTGGAAAAGCGCGCGAACATGGGCGTTTGCTTGCCCACGGCACCAAAAATCTTCGCCCGCGTGTAGCGCGTGATGTCGTGCGTGACGGTAAACGTGCCGTGTGCGCCGGACCCCTTGGCATGCATGCGGCGCTCGGGGATGACTTCGCGGTCGAAGTGGGCCAGCTTTTCCAGGAACCACACATCTTGCAGCAGGGCAGGGCCACGCGGGCCGGCCGTCTGGATGTTCTGGTTGTCGACAACAGGCGCGCCAAAGGCGGTGGTCAGCTTTTTCATTGGACTCTTTCTTTCATGGCTAGGCAGAGCAATGGACGCACCGGCGCTACTCAAACACTGGCTGGGTAGAATGAACACTCACCGGGGCTGGTCCAGAGTAAAATTTCTAAAATGCAAACCAGTGTAAACCTTTTCCTGCAGGACAGCATGTCGCGGCGCCTGCGCAAGCTCAGGCGGTGCACTTGCATCATAACTGCTGAGTCACTGCCGGCCTCACACGCTTGCAAGTTGCAAGTATATAAAGACAGGCACCGATCACGCCACTGGCCTTTTGTCCAGCCCTTAAAACTTGTTCCAGTTATTATGCCGGTGTTCCGTCGCTTCCTTCATCAGGTGGCCCGCGCGCAGGGCGTCATCGGCCTGCACCGTCATGGCCAGTTCCTGGATGGCCGGCGGGTATTCGTGGTGGGCCGCTTCTTCCAGCAGCTCACGGCCCCTGGCCAGGTCGCGCGGCACGCCGCGGCCTTCGCGGTAGGCGTTGTACAGCAGGAACATGGCGTGTGGATTGCCCAGCTCGCTCGATTTTTCCAGCCAGCGCGCCGCTTCACTCTGGTCTTTCGGCACGCCTTCGCCGTTGGCCGCCAGCAAGCCCAGCATCAGGGCCGCCTTCGCATGGCCTTGCTGCGCCGCCTGCCGGTACCACAGCCAGGCTGGCCTGGGCGTGGCCGCGCGCAGCATTTGCCCCAGTTCGAATGCCGCTTCCGTGTCGCCGGCGCGGGCCGCCTGTTCGAACAGAGCCAGCGCATCGGCGCGGCGTTCGGGCCGGGCCTGGTAAATCAGCGCCAGTTCGCGCTCGGCGACGGGCATGTCCTTGCTGGCCCAGCTGCGTACACGGCGCTCGGCCTGGTGGTCGCCCGCCTGGCGCGCCTGCATGGCGACGGCTTCGATTTCCGCCGGCGTGGGTGGCGGCGACGCCTGGCAGGCGGCCAGGACGGCGGCCAGCACGACGGCGGGGAGGGAGAGTGCGTGTTTCATCTGGATCACCTTTCATCAAAACAGGCCGGAACCACCGCAGTCCCGGCCCATGGACCTTATTTGCTCAGGTCGATGCGGTACTTGGCGAAACCGCTGGCGTCGAGCCCGCCTTCGGCCGCCACATTGGCGATGCCACTGCCTTGCGCCAGCGCCAGATGGCCCGGCGCCGAGCGCAGGATCACGGGGCCGGCCGTGGCTGTCTTGACGAAGCTCCAGCTGCGCGCGCTGCCATTCGCCGCCAGGGTCACCTTGCCGCCCTTGGTGCTGAGCGACGCCAGGTAATTGCTGACCACGGCCTGGTTCGCATCGGGCGACTTGATGATGGTCTTGCTGCCATCGATGCCAGGCACGGCGCCGCCGCCACCGGCACGGTAGTCGTTGGTGGCAACGATGAAATCATCACCATCGGCGACGGGTGCGCCCTTGTACGTGAGGTTGACGATGCGGCTGCCCGGCTTTTTCGTCACATCGATCTGGTACGTCAGCGCATTGTTTTCCGCATAGAACACGTCGTAGTTATAAATCGTGCCATACGACGGCACCAGGTCTTGCTCGGCAGTACTGGCCGGGTCGATCTGGCCAAATTGCTTGGCCGACGTTTCCAGCCAGGCCTTCAAGTCCGATCCCTTGATCTTCACGGCTTGCAGGTTGTTATTGCTATACAAATACAGGTCGCCCGGATTGCGTACCTGCAAGCCGATTGGCGCGGCCGGCGTTGCGCCTGCGGCCACGTCCGTGAAGTCCGATGGCCCGTTGCGGCCCGCCTTGAACGGTGCGCTGCACGAAATCACGGGGATATTCTTGTAGCTGGACAAGGCCGCATCCGTGCTGGTGGCGATGAAATTCTTCACGTAGTCCAGCTGCGCCTGGTTCACCAGCTGGATGGCGCTCACATCGCCCACCAGCGCAAAATAGGCGGACATCTCGAAATCCGTGCTGATGCCCAGCGGCTGCTTGGCGTAGGCGATGGTGGCCGCGTGCTCGGTGGCCACCAGCGGCGCGATGGCCGGGTCGGCTTTCACGAGGGTCTTGCCATCCGTGTACTTGAAGCCACGCGATTCCACCGTCGTCTTGGCGGGCTGCACTACCCATCGCCCTCCCTGATACACCATCGTCAGCTTGATGATGCCCAGACGGCGGCCCCAGCTTTGCGCCATGACGGTCGGCACGCCGTTCACAAAGCCGTTGACGGCGTCGATCTTGGCGCTGGCGGGGAAGGCGGCAAACGAAGCGTCCAGCGCGGCCGCGCCTTCTTCCTTGCCTTTCGGGAAGATCAAATGCGAATGGCCTATCATCAGGGCGTCGATGCCCGTGCTGGTCAAATGATAGCTGCCGTTTTCCATCTTCGGGCTATAGGCGCTGGTGTCCAGGCCGCCATGCGACAGGGCCACGACGAGGTCGGCGCCCTTGTTGCGCAATTCCGGCACGTACTGTTTCGCTGTTTCCTGCACGCCCGTCACGCTGACTTTGCCGGCGAGCACTTTCTGGTCCCATTCGAGGATTTGCGGCGGCACAAAGCTGAGCACGCCCACATTGATCTTCACGCTCAGCTTTCTGCCATCGGGCGCCGTGGCGGCGAAATCGCGGGGCAACAGGGTGTAGGGCTGGAAGATGGGCTTGCCGCTGGACACGCCGACGACATTGCTCAGCACGGAAGGGAAGGCGGGCGCGCCGCACGTGCCCGTCGGCTTGGCCACGCCTGGAATGCCGAAATCCGTGTTGGTGATCTGGCTCAGGTAGGGCAAGCCATAGTTGAATTCGTGGTTGCCCATGCCGCCCGCATCGTATTTCAGTGCGTTCATGGCCTTGTGCACGGCCAGTGTGCCGGAGCAGGGCACGGGCGCGGCCACGGCTTGCAAATCGGCCAGCAGGGTGCCCTGGATGACGTCGCCATCGTCGAGCAGTACGTTGTTCGGATTTTCCGCGCGCGCCGCCTGGATCAGTGTGGAGGTGCGCTCCAGGCCCAGACTCGTGTCTTCGGCCAGCGCGTAATAGTTGTAACTCAGGACGTTCGAATGGATATCGGTGGTTTCCAGCAAGGCCACGCTGACCGTCGTGCCTTCTGGAATGACCTGCGCCGTCGTCGAGCCGCCGTTGCAGCCAGTTAAACCTGCACTTGCCAGCGCCGCCAGCATGACCCAGTTTGTTTTCATTACCGTCCTCGGAAAGATTCAAAGGACGCGACTGTAACGCCGCCATATGACGCAGCGATGACAGCCGTGCAAGGCACATGGATTCAGGGGCGCGCGCAGGCAGCCACGGCCTTGCCGAGCCAGGCCGCATCGATGGGCCCCAGGCGCCGCGTGCAGACCTCATGTTGAGAGTTTAGAATCACTGTGTACGGTAAGCCCTTGATTTTATTGCCAAAGGTGGACAACATGGCGGGTGATGCGACCGTTTGGGGATAGCTGGCCGGGTGCCGGCGCAGGAACGCTTGCGCGGCCGCCCGCGTATCGATGGCGATGCCGATGAGGGGTAAGCCGGGCTGGCGGGCGGCGTGGGCATTGAAGATCGGCAACTCCTGGATGCAGGGCAGGCAGTTGCTGGCCCAGAAGTTCAGCACCACGGCCTGGCCGTGGAACTGGTTTAGTCTAAGCTGGCTTCCCCCATCGAGGCGGGGCAAGTCGAAGGCCAGCGGCGCGGCGTTCGCATGGCAGGCGAACACCAGCAGCAACGCCGGCCAGCGTGTCATTGCGCCACCACGGCCGCGTCCGTCATGCGGTAATACAGGCCCATGGGGTCGCTGGCCAGCACTTTCAGCTTGCCTTGCACGATGAACGGGGCATAGCTGAATTTCACGGGTGTCCTGCTCTTGATCTCCACCACGCCTTCCGGACCGGCCGGCAGGCAAAAGGGACAGCTGGCCGAGGTGACGGTCAGCAGGAAATGTTTTTGCTTTTGCCCCGGTTCCAGCGGCATCATGAAGCCTTGCACTTTCACGTCCGTATTGTCGAGGGCGCTGATTTCCGGCGTGTATTTCGGCACCATGCGACCCTTTTTCGCCTTGACCGTGGTGGCCTGGCCCAACAGTTTCCACGAGACGACGCCGGGCAAATCCGTCAAGGGGGCGAAGAACGAGGGCGGTTCGTCGGCTGGCGCCGCTGCAGCGATGCCAGCTGGCAGCAGGCAGGCGCTCAATAGCATGATTTTCAACATCTCTTCTCCTTTCAGGAACGCGCCAGGGTGGCGGCGATATCGGTGCGGTAGGCGCGCGCGGCGGGAATGGCCGCGGCCAGCAAGCCCACAGCCACGGCAATCACGGGCAGCCACGCTTCATCGGGCGCGATGCGCCAGGCTTGCAGGTTCAGGTCCTGCATCGATTCCAGCAAGCCCAAAAAGCCGATCGCCGCATGGCCCAGCAGCCAGCCCAGCGCCGCGCCCGCCAGTGACAGCAGCAAGCCTTGCGCCAGCAGCAAACGCAGCAGTTTGGCGGGCGAGGCGCCCAGGGTGCGCAGGATGGCCAGGTCCATCTTGCGTTCTTCCAGCGCGCCATACAGGGCCACGAACAGCGACAGGGCCGCCACCAGCAGCACGCCGGCGGCAATCGCCCGCAGCACGGCGATGCCCACGCCCAGCAGATTGAACAGGCGTGCCGCCTCGAAAGCGGGCTGCGCCGCCTGCAAGCGCGGCTGGCCATTCACCCAGCGCGGCAGGCGGATGGCGGCCAGCGGCGAGGCGTATTGCACCAGCACGGCCGTCAGTTCGCGCTCGGGCGCAGGAAGTTTGGAGGACTCAGCCGCCTGTTCATCGGGGTCCGTTTCATGCACTTGCCACACGGAGGCGACGGGCGTGAGGATCAGGCGGTCCAGCACCGTGCCCGTGGGCGCCAGGATGCCCGTCACCGTGTAGGGCGCATGCTGGTGCAGTTCGCCGCCCGCCGCCAGTCCGTGCGAGCCGGCGAAGCTGGCACCGAGAGTGGCGCCCGTTTCGCGGGCGGCGCGGGCGCCGAACACGGCTTGCATGGGCTGCATGAACAGTTTTCCTTGCGCCAGCTGCGCGCCGTAATGGTCGAGCAGCGCCGTGGTGCTGCCGACGATGCGGAAACCGTGGAAATTGTCGCCCAGCGCGAGCGGGATCGCGGATTTCACCAGCGGCTGCGCGGCCAGCGCCGCCAGCGCGCTGCCGGGAATGTTGCCGGTCGGAATATCGGCGTGATACACGCACGACAGGATCAGCTGCAAGGGCGAGCCTTTCGCCCCCACCACCAGGTCGATGCCTTGCGCATCGCGTTCGGCGTGCTCTTCCAGCTGGGTCGAGACGCCGAGAATGAACGTCATCATGCCGATGCCGATGGCGACCAGCAGCAGGTTCAGGCTGGAAGCCAGCGGCTTGTGGCGCAGGGCGCGCCAGGCCAGGGTGGCCGCGTTCATGCCGCATCCCTGGCGCGCGGCAGGCGCAGCACGGCAGCGTCGGGCAAGGCGGCAAGCATTCTTGCGTCGTGGCTGGCAATCACCAGCGAGGCGCCTGTCTGCTCGGCCTGCCTGGCCAGCAGGTGCACGACGGTGGCGCAGGAGTCGTCGTCGAGGTGGTCCGTCGGCTCGTCGGCCAGGATCAGTTGCGGGCGCATGAAGACGGCGCGCGCAATGGCGGCCCGTTGCCGCTGGCCACCGCTCAAGACATGCGGGTAGGCATCGAGCTTGCCTGCCAGGCCCAACTGGCCCAGCAGGCTGGCTGCACGGGCCGGATCGGGCCGCTGGCCGCTGGCGTAGGCAGGTAGCAAGACATTATCGAGCACGTTCAAGCTGGGCACCAGCGCCAGTTGCTGGGGCAGCAAACCGACGGTGCGACCGCGCCAGCTGTCGCGCTGTCTTGGCGTGAGGTCGGGCAAGGACGTGCCCGCCACTTCGAGGCGGCCCGCCTGGGGTGTCAGGATGCCGGCCAGTAAATGCAGCAAGGTCGATTTGCCCGAACCGGACGGTCCCAGCAACAGGGCGTGGCACCCGGCGGGCAAGTGAAAGGCGTCGATATCCAGCACGGGGCTGGCTGGGTCATAGCCGTAGGTCAAAGAGGCGAGGTGGAGCATGAAATTCTTTCGGGAGGCCTGCTGGCAAAGATTGCCGCACAAATGCAACTGAGCTGCATTATAATTCAAACGCAATAGACTTGCATTTAAAAAACCAGCGTCCGTTGCCCCCTTCATCGCCCCCCATTCGAAAGATACTCATGACCCAGCGCAAACTCCCCGTCACCGTCCTGTCCGGTTTTCTCGGCGCCGGCAAGACCACCTTGCTCAACCACATACTGCGCAACCGCGAAGGCAAGCGCGTGGCCGTCATCGTCAACGACATGAGCGAAGTCAATATCGACGCCTCGCTGGTCAAGGACAGCGCCGAGGCAGCTGGCGCGGCCCTGTCGCGCACGGAAGAAAAATTGGTGGAAATGTCCAACGGCTGCATCTGCTGCACCCTGCGCGACGATTTGCTGCTGGAAGTGCGGCGCCTGGCCGCCGAAGACCGCTTCGACTACCTGCTGATCGAATCGACGGGCGTGGGCGAGCCGATGCCCGTGGCCGCCACCTTCGACTTCGAAGACGAGCACGGTGACAGCCTGAACGACGTGGCGCGCATCGACTGCATGGTCACCGTCGTCGACTGCGCCAACTTGTTGGCGGATTTTCATAGCGAGGACAGCCTGGAGCAGCGCGGCGAAATCGCGGGCGAGGGCGATGATCGCCAACTGGCCAACTTGCTGACGGAACAGATCGAATTTGCCAATGTCATCGTCCTCAACAAGGTCGACATGGTGGAGGCCGACGAACGCCAGCGCGTGCTGGCCGTCATCAAGGCCCTGAATCCCGGCGCCAGGGTCATCGAAACCAACCAGTCCATCGTGCCGCTCGACGCCATCCTGGGCACGAACTTGTTCGACCTGGAGCAGGCGGCCACCATGCCGGGCTGGGCGCAAGAGCTGGCCGGCATCCACACGCCGGAAACGGAAGCGTATGGCATCGCCAGCTTCGTCTACCGGGCCAAGGAACCATTCCACGCGCAGCGCCTGCATGACTATATTTCCCAGCCGATACCGGGCGTGGTGCGCAGCAAGGGCTATTTCTGGCTGGCCAGCCGCCCCGAGTGGGTGGCCAGCCTGTCCGGCGCGGGCAAGCTGATGAATATCGAGCCCGTGGGCCTGTGGTGGGCGTCCGTGCCGAAGGAGCGCTGGCCCACGGATGCGGCTTCGCTGGCGGAAATGAAAGCGGGCTGGAGCGAAACGTATGGCGACCGCTACCAGGAGCTCGTCTTCATCGGCCAGGACATGGACCAGGCCGCCATCGAGGCGGACTTGAAAAAATGTCAATTGAACTATACGGAAACGCGCCAGGGCATGACCGCCTGGCGCCAGCTGCCCGACCCGTTTCCCCAATGGCAGCGCATGGAAGAACTGGAAGACTAACCTTGAACAGGAACACACTATGACAGAACTGATCCCCGTCACCATCATCACAGGTTTTCTCGGCAGCGGGAAAACCACCTTGCTCAAGCGCATATTGCAGGGCGACCACGGCGTGCGCATCGCCGTGATCGAAAACGAATTCGCCGCCGAAAGCATCGACCATGGCTTGCTGGTGCAGGACAGCGACGAGCAGATCGTGGAAATGAACAATGGCTGCATCTGCTGCAGCGTGCGCGGCGACTTGATCCGCATCCTCGGTGAGCTGCAGGCCAAACGCGCAGCGGGAACCATCGCCTTCGACCACGTGATCATCGAAACGACGGGCCTGGCCGCGCCGGGCCCCGTGGCGCAAACCTTCTTTGCGGAGCCGTCAATCAGCGAGTTTTACCTGCTCGACGCCATTTTGACGGTGGTCGATGCGCGCCATGCGCAGCAGCAACTGACGCAGCACCAGGAAGCGCAGGAGCAGGTGGGCTTTGCCGACCGCATCCTGCTGTCGAAGACGGACCTGGTCAGCAAGGACGAGCTGGCCGCGCTGCGCCAGCGGCTGATCGCCATCAATGGCCGCGCCAGCATACAGAAAGTACGCTTTGGCAACGTGCCGCTGCGCGATATCCTGAACATCCGCGGTTTCAATTTGAACGCCATCGTCGAGCTGGAGCCCGATTTCCTGGGAGAGCTGGGCCACCGCCATGGTGACGGCGTGCAATCGTTCGTGTACCACCAGTCCCAGCCCCTCGATTTGCTGCAGGTGGAAAACTTTCTCGATGCCGTGGTGCAGCTGTTCGGCGCCCAGCTGATGCGCTACAAGGGTATTTTGTACGTTGCCGACTTGCCATGCCGCGCCGTCTTTCAGGGCGTGCACATGCTGATGGGCTCGGAACTGGGCGCGCCGTGGCGCGACGGCGAGACGCGCGCCAGCAAGATCATTTTTATCGGCCGCGACTTGCCACAAGAGATGCTGACGCGGGGCCTGGACCGCTGCGTGGCCAAGGTAGACAGTCTGGCCGAGGTGGCCGCATGAGCGTGGGAGCGGGCTTGCCCGCCCTGGCGCTGATTTTCCTGCTCGGCATGCGGCATGGCCTGGAGCCGGACCACCTGGCCGCCGTCGATGGCCTGACCCTGCGCAGCCAGGCCGCATCGCCGCGCTGGGCGCCGTGGATGGGCGCGTTGTTTGCACTGGGACATGGCATCACCGTGCTGGCCATCGTGGCCGTGGCGGCGCTGGCATCGCGGCAATTTACGCCATCGCCAACCCTGTTCGGCTGGTTGGAGTGGCTGCCCATCGCCTTGCTGCTGCTCATCGCCGGCATGAATGCGCGCAGCTTGCTGGCCGGCGCGCAACTGGCCGAAGTGCGCGGCCGGCTGCTGCCAGCCTGGCTGCGGGGCGCTTCCGGGCCTATTGCCGCCATCCTCGTCGGCATGTTGTTCGCGCTGGTCTTCGACACGGCCCTGCAGGCGGCTGCCTGGGGCTATGCAGCCGTGGCGCTGGGCGGCATGCAGCCGGCCTTGCTCACAGGCCTGGTGTTTGCTTTGGGCATGGGCGTGACGGATACCTTCGATGGCTGGGTCACGGCAAAGGTCATGCGCTCCGGCCAGGTGGACATCGTGCGCGCCTTCCGGCGCCGCCTGGGCTGGCCCATCGTCGCCATCTGCGTGGTCATGGCCGGCTACATGGCCGCCGGCAAGCTGGACCCCGCCTGGTCGCTGCCGGAAAGCTGGATGGCGGCACTGGGCGCGGCCATGGTGCTGCTGATGGCGGCCCTGTACGGCTGGACTTTGCATGGCTTGCGCCGCGTGCGTGCGTGAGGGAAGGGCGTGGGTATAATGGAAAAAACTGCCGAGTCCTCCCATGCCCGCATCCGATATCGTCATCCGCCTGCTGACGCCAGCAGACACCGCCGCCTTTTGCGCGCTGCGCCTGCGCGCCATCGCTGACTCGCCCAGCTCGTTTTCATCGTCGCGCGAGGATGAACTGGCGCGCACGCCCGCAGAACACGCGCAGCGCATCGCCGGCGGCGCGCAGCAAAGGGGCTTTGGCGCTTTCGATGGCGCACGGCTGGTGGGCTTTGCCGGCTTGCGGCGCGAACCCTTGCGCCAGCTGTGGCACAAGGCCTTGTTGTGGGGCGTCTTCGTCGATGCGCCTCAGCGGGGCAAGGGTGTGGCGCGGCGGCTCGTGAACGCCTGCATCGAACAGGCCGAGACGGATCCTGCCATCATGCAAGTGCATTTAAGTGTGAATGCGGAAAATAATGCCGCACGACAACTATATGAATCGCTGGGATTTATCGCGTATGGCACGGAGCCGCGCTCGATGCGCGTGGGCGAGCTGTTCTATGACGAGCATCACCTGGCCTTGCTGCTCAGGTGATGTCAGAAGGCCTTACTTGCAGCGCGGGCACAGGCCCTTGATCAAATAATCGACTTCGCCGCCGCTGAAGCCTTCCGGCAAGAGCACGGGCGGGGGCAGCTTGACTTCATTGAAGCAGGTGACGTTCGCGCATTTGGTGCACTGGAAGTGCGCGTGCTCGTGCGCCTGGTGGCCGGCGCCCGCGCTGAAGCGCCATACCTGGTCGGCGCCCGCGATGCGGTGCACCAGTTCATTTTCCGTCAGCCATTCCAGCACCCGGTACAGGGTGACGGAATCGATATCGCTGTCCTGCGACAGCGCCTGCTGGATTTCATGGTGGGTCAGCGAACGGCTTTGCGCCATTAAAAAGTCGAGCACCTTCACGCGCGTCTTGGTGACGCGGGCGTTGGTGTTGCGGATCAGCGATTCGGCTTGCGGTGTAGAAGATGATGTCAACATGATATGGCCTGCTTGCGGGGGGATCGGCTGGCGGCGTCATCGCCGTGCCCGTTGCCACCCTCTTGGCCGTATCTTAGCATGCGTGCTCACAAGCATGAAGCCACGTCATGCTTTGAACCTCCAATTCAGCATGCCGGCGTCGCTGGCATGCCCGGGGTAGCGGGCAGTGCCAGCGAGCGCGGGACGCGTATCACGCCATGGCTCAGGGCAACGAACATTCGGCCTTGGCCATGCCAGCGATCCATGCGCTCAACATGGCGTTCGCTTCCGCGTGATTGGCGGCGCGCCCGATCACCGGCATCACCGATTCTGAATCGGTATGGCTGGTGCGGTACAGCAAAATGGATGTCTCAGGCGAGCCCGGTACGATATCGTACTGGTAAGGCAGTCCTGGGCCACCGTAGGCCAGCGGCTTTTTACAGATGCCGCGCTTGATCGAGTCGATCAGAGGATTGGCTGTCTGGTTAAAGCCAAGCAATAGTCCGCTTTGCTGGGCTTGGCCAGTGGTGGAATGACAGTGCGCGCAGTTTGCTTCCAGATAGCCTTTGGCGCGGGCATCCAGCGTTTGCGAGGCATCGCTCCAATCGGCCGCCTTGGGCGCGGCTGCAGAACTGATATAGCCGCTCAGCAAACCAAGGTCGTTGAGATTGTCGAGCTGGTTTTTTGCTCCGGCGCCATACAGATAAGTCTTGTTGAGATTATGTGCCTTTGTGCCAATCGGCAGCAGCTCGCCCCCACCAGCCGAGGTGGTGGCGTGGCATTGCTGGCATTGCTGTGCGCTGGGTACTTTATAGCTGATTTTCTGACGCGATGCATTGTCGCTGACCAGCTCTACGCGTTTGACGTCGCCGCCAATTTTCAGGGATGCGTCTTTCTGATCGTCATCCCACACATAGGGCAGGCCCAGCCAGCTGCCATCGGCTTGCTTGACCAGCAAGCGGGTTTCTATCAGATGGTTCTTGCTCAAGTCGATGGAGTTGCCCTGCACTGTTTGATGGCTGACTGCCTGTACCCCGATGTAGCTGGCATCGCTGCCTGTGGCCTTCGGGTAATAAAAAGTCTTGACGATGACTGCGCCATTGGGAAAAACAAAGGGATGGTCGCCATTGCCGTTATAGGTAATTTTGCTACCCTTGGGGAGATAAATGGCGCGCAACTTGCTGGAATAGTCGGAAAACAGGGGGCTGTTCAAATCATACGCCACGGTAGCGGCATTGAGCCGCATCATCTTGCCGTCGCTCTGCAGCAAATTCCAGCTGGATAATTTGTCCGGTGCGGTGGTGCGTTCAAAGAGCTTCACCTCGGACGCAAAACTATCGCCCTCGGCGGTCTTGCCGCCGCCGCAGGCGCTTAGCAAGCTCATGGCGAACATGAGGGGGAAAAGTGCGGCAAAAAATGGCAATCTGGTCTTCATATCATGGACTCCTGACGAGCAAAAAATGGATGACAAGCACACTGTGCCCTGTGGCGTGGGCACGCGCTGCCGCCCTGGTTTGCTTACTTAATGATCGGAAAGGCTGGAATGGCTGGCAGCGTCAATTGACAGTTCATGCGCGGCGCGAAAGGAAAGCTTGGCTGTAATAGCTCGGCAGGTATACCGGCAATCGCTTCCGGCGGTGTTTCTCCCGCCGCGACCGACGCGCCCAGCTTCAGCCCGATAAGATTGATATCCAGCGTCTCATAGGAAATCACGGTGTCGATGACGGGCGTATCGAGCGAGGTATTGTTCTTGATGCAAATGCGGCTGTCATCGCTGGCCACGCCACCGACGCCCACGCCGCCCATGCCGGGCAAGGGGATCAGGCCGCTACTTTTTGCCGGATCGAGTATGCCGTCCCACACGCCGTACGGCAGCAGCGTCGGCAAGCCATTCGATGCCAGCTGCGCAAACAGGCCATCGACCAGGGGTTTGAGCTCCGTCTTGAATGCGCCGTCCGGCGCATAGCCCGATAGCGAGATGGTATTGCCGTAGGCATACAGGCCATGGATGAATGGATTGTAGTCCGGGTCGTTGATGGCGAAACCGGTAGCCTGATAGCTCAGCGCCAGTATGCTGGTGGTCTTATGGTTCTTGATGACATTGTTTTTGATTTCAGTATTGTCCGCCGCCAGCACCATGATGCCGGTACCGACCGGCACCGATGTGACAAAGCCCGTGGCATTGTCGGCGACCGGCGTATTGTTATCGTGGATATTGTTGTTTTGTATCAAAACCCCGGAACCTTTTTTAAAGCGATAGGTGCCAGGCAGGGAGAACACCAGCACGCCGCCCGTGTTGTCATGCAAATCATTGTTCTCCACGATGGCATTGAGCGAATTTTCTATCTCCACTCCTGCCACGTTCAAATACACTTCATTGTTGCTGACACGGATATTTTGCGATTGTCCGACATAGATACCCGCATCCTCCGAACCGATCACCTTGCTGTTCTTGACGATGATATTGTCGGAATTGACCGGGTAGAGGCCATACGCCATTTTGGACGTTTTGGTTGGATCGGTGGTCCACTCTGCGCGCAAGCCATCCATGGTCACATTGCTCGACGCTGAAACAAACACGGCATTGCCGGCCGCATCTTCTACCGCGAAATTTTTCAGCGTAATGGTCTTGACATTGCTGACCTGCAAGCCGTTGCGGCTGCTGGCGTCCTTGAAGGACAAAATGGTATCGGTCGCCGGATTGCTGCCATTGCCTTTGCCGATAATCGTGACGCCGCTGGTGTTCATGATCAAGGGACGGTCAAAGTGGAATTTGCCGGCCGGAAGCATGACGGTGGAGCCTTCCTTGAGACGAAACAGCAGATTACTCATGTCGCTGTCATTCATCTGCGCTGCCGTGACGACGACGTCCAGGATCGGGGGCGCCACGACCTCGACAACGGGCACGCTGGAACTGCCGCCGCAACTGGCCAGCATGAGCATGGCAGTCGCGTATGACAGGGGTTGAAAGTGTTTGAAGCGCGGTAGTTTGTTCATGCAATGTCTCCCTTGTTTTATGGCGGTTTTTATCTTTTTATCCATATTTATGCGATGATTATAGTTCTGCGTTTGTGTTTCATTAGTGACAGAATTGGCCTAAATATGTGCATTTCATGCCAAATTTCGGGAGATAAAATGTTGCATTGCATTATTTAATGAGCCACCAGAGCGCGACCATTTCGGTGAGCCTGGCGACCGATTTGCTGGAAGGACTCGATCCCGATTCGGACCTGGTCAGGACCGTCCTGGCGCGCGCCAAGATCGCGCCCGAATTATTGCTGGAGCAAGGGGGGCGCATTACGATAGAGCAGTTTTCCACCTTGCTGCGCCAGACAGCGCTCTTGCTTGACGACGAAACACCGCGGTTTTTTTCCCGTCCCTTGCGCAATGGCACGCTGAAATTTCTCTGCCTGGGGATGCTCGATGCACCCAATCTGGATATTGCACTGCATCGTTTCGTCCGCTATTTCCGTTTGCTGCTCGATGACATGGGCTTTGATGTCACGCACGACAATCAACTGACCCGTATTGCCCTGATCGAATATGTGCCACCAAAAGGAGAGCGGGTGCTCGTACATGAGCTGATGCTGAAATTGGTGCATGGACTCGCTTCATGGATGATAGGGCGCGAGATACCGCTGGCGCGGGCCGATTTCGCGTTTCCCCGGCCGGCGCGGGCGGCTGAATACGTGTATTTATTTCCTGGCCCCATATATTTCGAGCAGGCCCAGACTGCGCTGTACATAGGCTCCGAGCATCTGGGCGCGCCACTGCGTCAGGACAAGAGTGCGCTCAACCAGTTCTTGCGCAATGCGCCTGCCGATTGGCTGTACGTGCCATTGAATGACAAGATCTTGACGCATCGTCTGCGCGACTACCTGGCTTCCCGCCTGGCCGATGTGACGACGATAGGTTCTTGTGCGAAGGCGCTGCATTTTTCCGTCCGCACGCTGTCGCGGCGCCTGGCCGAAGAAGGAAGCTCGTTTCAGACGGTAAAGGATGAGTTGCGGCGCGACATGGCGATTTTGCAGCTGATTAAGAGTGATTTGACGATCGCGGCGATAGGGCAGAGCTTGGGCTTCGATGATCCCACCACGTTCAGCCGGGCATTCAAGCTATGGACAGGCAGCGCCCCGGGCGTTTACCGCCGTCTTGGGGGCAGCGAAAAGCTCAATTGAACTGCGTGGTGCACGCCTGCACTGGCCGTATCTTAGGGTTTGAATGTCCAATAGCGGCCGGCGAGCGTATCGACGGGGGCGAGAAAGCGCTGGTCGGCGCGCGCCTGGTTGCGTATCAGATAAAACATGTCGGACAGGGCCGAGCGCTTTTCCGCAAAATACGCGTGTTTCATGAAGCTGGTGTCCACCCCGGTGGCGTCGATGGTTTCCACGCCCGCCACGATCAGCATGCCGGCGCCGCTGTCGCCCGCGCGCGGATAGCCGTGCACGGCTTTCGAGGCAGCCAGGGCCAGGTCTTGCGAAGAGGCATACAAAGTGACGGGGTTGCGCGCGCCGGCCAGTTTCGGCGCGATATCGTGCTTGAAGACGGCCGCGTCGATGTCGGGTGCGGACAGGATGATTTCCGTGATTTTTTGCGCCAGCTGCGGCTGCGCGGCCAGCAAGCCGGCCACGGCGCGCGCCAGCCCGCGGCTGCCCATGCTGTGTCCCACCAGATACACTTGCGCCGCCTCGGTGCTGGCGAGAAAGTCGGCCAGGAAGGCCGTGATATGGGGCGTGCTCCACTCGATATTGTTTTCATCGATGGTGTAGCCGGCCAGGTCGCCGCGTGTTGGCCAGCTGTAGAAGACGGGCGCGCCGTCAAAGCCCAGGTCGTAGGCCATTTGCCCCGTGCGCCGCGCCGCATCCTCGAAACTCACGTTATAGCCGTGCACGAAGACAAAGGCGCTCTTGGCGGCCGAGGCGCGGATTTGCGTCTTTAATGCGGCAAAGAAGTTGTCGCGGTCTTGCACCTCGGTATTGAGCAGCACCACATGCTTGGCCGGGTCGTCGCGAAATTCCAGGCGCCACAGCGATGGCGATTCCAGCTGGCCCATGCGGTGGTCGCGGGGGATGCTGATGTCACAGCTGCCATAGCTGAGCGGGCCATCGCCGCCGCCATTGCCACCATTGCCGTTGCTCACTCCTTTGCTGCGTTCACCGCTGAAGCGCTGGGCCGGCGGCTTGCCCACGTCGCGCTGGCGGTCCGTGGCGAAATACACTTTTACCACCGCATAATTCGAGACGACGGCGCTTTTATCGGCCGGGGCGGGGACGCTTTCCACTGCGGGGAGCTGGGGAAAAGGCCGCTGCAGCGCATCGAGCAAGCCTTGCGCGGCAAACAGGGTTTCCATGTCGTCCGGCACCTTTGCCGTGGACAGGGCGGCCGACAGGGCCAGTTGCAGCTGGGGTTGGTCAGGCTCGGCTTCCAGCGCGGCGATAGCGGCCAGGATGGCGGCGGCGCTGTCGAACTTGGCGATGGCCAGCTTGAGACGTTGATAATGGCTGGCGACGGCCTCGGGCGCATGGCCGGGTGCGCCATATCCGATGGCCGCCACGACGGCGGAAGTGATCAAGTCCATGCGCCACCTGCCTTTCATGTCAATCTGGATTAAATGTTAACCCATATTGCCATAAAAGCACGCGCAAAGCGACTTGTCCAGCGGCGCACATACGTGGCACGAGGCAGATCAACTACGCCGCAGGGAATAGGCATTGCTTTTTTTTCGCAGGGCTGATAGCCTCAGTTTGATATTAAAAAACAAATGATTGTTTTGCAATCAAGCTGCTTTGCGAAAGGTGCCCATTATGTCTTTTACGTGGAATGGACGCTACATACTGCGGCGTATCGACGAGAATGATCCAGACTTCCACCGCATCCATAAACACAGTGCGGACCCTGCATCCATTACCACGACGGACAGTGTGTTTAACAGCGCGCCCGCCCTGGCAGCCAGAAGCCGCTACGACGCCGAACGGGTAGAGGGGCGCGACGCGTGGGAAGTCGCCCTGGCAGGCAGCACGAATGTCTTCATGGGGGTTTTTTTGCTGCGGAGCCGGCCATGAAGCGGCCCTGTGCGGCCGCTTGCGCCGCGATGCTGCTGGCTGGGTGCGTGTCCCCCAAACTGACCCGGCATTACGAGAGCATGGAAAAGCTCGCGGTAGCGGGGGATCCGACATCGAAGGAGCCGAACCTGACACTGTCCATGTTTCTGGCGCAGCCTAAAAAAGCGGAACAGGATCCGCTGATTACCCGCCTGTCGGCGCGCGCCCAGGCTGAGCTCATCCGCTCTGTTGCCGCAACGCTGCCAGCTGGCAGCAAGAGCGATGCCTTGCTGTCCGCCCTGGTCTCGCCTGCCGCGCCAGCCCCAGCCGCTTGTGGCTGGGCTGACGCCACGTCGCTCAGCCGGCGTGTAACCATCACGGTGCTCGGCGATCTTGTCCACCCTGCGGACAGGATCGACAAGCTGCAGTTTGACCTGGTACTGGGCGATGCCTCTGATCCGGCACCGCAACGCGCCACCTTCGTTTCGTGGGACCGGTTTGACACGGTGTACGGCTCGTATGACCTGGGCTCCGCCAAATACACCCAGTCCAGAAAACTGGACCTGGGAAAGACCGGCACCGATACCGCCAAATTGGCAGCGGACGCGGGCAGCGCGGTCAAGGTGCTGGATGTAGGCTACGAGGCAAGCAACTCGCTTGAGGAAAACATGAAGTATTCCATTCGCCGCCTGAGCGTTGGCGGGGCGCTCAACGACAATACGGCAACGCTGGTCCAGGAAGGCGGGCCGTATATCAATTTGCTGGGCAGCTCGTCGGCCACTTTTTCCATCAAGCTTGCCAAGAAGGAAGGGCCGCTGCCGGTACAATCGTTCAGCATGAAAGATGGCAACAAGACCGCGCCAGATGACGTGGTGGTGGTGAACTGCAATGCCAGTTTCCCCGCATCGAAGGCGAAGCTGGTTGCCAATATCAGTGGCAAGGCGGTGCTGAGAACGGTCAGCTTGAATCATGCCACGTTGAGCGAAGGCGACGACGCGGTTGTCGTCAAGACACATGTTTTCAATGGGCCGCCACTGACATTAGCCGACACGTCCGAGCTGGAGGTCAATTACTACGGCCTGGTATCGTGCACGTCACGCGCTGGAAAGGAAGAGTGTCAACGCCTGTTTATCGAAAATCTGAGCGAGGGCAAGGTGACGGACGAGGTGCTGGTGCCATCCGTGGAGGCGGCAACAACACTGCGTGCCTGGCTCCTTGCCAACGTCAAGCCGGGTAAGCCACTGCACGCCATCGGTGGCCAGCGCGTCGGCATGTCGCTGTCAAAAAATGATGGGGGCGGGGAGGGCAACTTCAGCTTGTTAACTGCCGAGACCGCGAAGTCCTTGCGCATCATGCTGCTGGGCGGGAATCTGGCGCCCAGGCCGCCCAGGCAGACAAATTAAGCGCCGCGGCGCCTGGCCGAGGCAGAATCAATGTTGCTTGTCGTCGCTGAACTGCTGCGCCAGCGATTGCAAGGGCGCTACCGTCAGGCCGCCGCGGCTCACGTGCTCGGGGATGGCCACGCGCACGGGCTTGCTGTGCATATTGCTTGAGGACAGCACGTTCGTGGTGGTCTCCGGCGCCGCATTCCACACGGGATCGACGATGCCTTCGAACACATGTTTCAATTGCTCGCCCCAGGTGTCGCGGATCATGCGGAAATACTGGTTCTTTTCATCGATGGTGACGAAGCGCGTGACGGCCAGGCTGCCCGTCTCGTAGACGAGCAAATCGAGCGGCAAGCCGACGGAAATGTTCGAACGCAGGGTCGAATCCATGGAAATGAGCGCGCACTTGGCCGCCTCGTCCAGGCGCGTCGTCGGGTTGATGACCCTGTCGATGATGGGCTTGCCATATTTCGCTTCGCCGATCTGGAAATACGTGTTTTCATCGTGCGATTCGATGAAATTGCCGGCCGAATACACCTGGAACAATCGACAGCGCTCGGCGCCTATCTGGCCACCCAGGATGATGCTGACATTGAAATCGATGCCGCACTCGGCCAGGGCCTTCGCTTCGCGCTGATGCACGGTGCGCACGGCGTCACCCACGATGCGCGCCGCGTCGTACATGCTGGCCACGTTCCAGATGCTGCGGCCATCCGCATCCACGTGTTCGGAGACGATCTGGCGGATCGCCTGCGAGATCGACAAATTGCCGCCCGTCATCAGGACCAGCATGCGGTCGCCCGGGTTCTCGAACACGCTCATCTTGCGGAAGGTCCCCACCTGGTCCACGCCGGCGTTGGTGCGGGAGTCGGACAGGAAGACCAGGCCTTCGTTGAGGCGCATGCCTATGCAATAAGTCATCGTCGTAAATCAAGTCAAAAGGGGGGAGCATTCTACACCAGCCGGGCCATGCCACCTGCTGGCAAGGCCCGGCCAGCCTCATTCCTGCCGGTTTACACGGGCACGATCTGCACATCGACTCTTAACGTTTCCGTGCCGCCACCCTGGCGCACGCCGCGCACGGGTGCGGCTGAATCGTAGTCGCGCCCGATGGCCAGGCGGCAATACGCATCCGTCATCAGCCGCGCATGGGTGACGTCGATGCTGACCCAGCCCGAGAAATCCGTGTCTTCCGTCCAGGCGTCGACCCAGGCGTGGCTGGCCGCGTGGCCCGTCGTGCCCGGATCGATATAGCCGGAGACATAGCGGGCCGGGATGCCCCAGGCGTGGCAGCAAGCCAGAAACAGGTGCGCATGGTCCTGGCACACGCCGCGCCCCAGCACCAGCGCGTCGCCAGCCGTGGTGGTGACCATGGTGGCGCCGCTTTCATACGCGACCTTGCCGACAATGTGCTCGGCCAGGCGCAGCAAATGGCCCGTGCCCGCCGTCACGCGCCGGTCCGGCAGGCTGGCGGCCGCCAAATCCAGGATGGCGGGATTGGCCTGCGTCAGTGGCGTGGGCATGGTAAACAATAGCGGCGACAAGGTGTCGATCAGGTTCAGCCGTCCCTTGTGCGGATAAATGGTCTCCACCACGCCGTGCGCCACCAGGCTCAGGGAGTGATGGCTGCCGTTGATCGTCAGCATGTGCGACAGATTGCCGTAGGCATCCGTATAGGCGTGGCACTGGCCCGGCGTGCTGATTTGCCAGGACAGGGCCCGCTGCTGCGGCTCGATACGCGGTGTCAGGTGCAGCTGCTGGATGGTGTAGGCCAGAGGCGCACTGTAGGCGTAATGGGTTTCGTGGCGGATAGTGAGCTGCATCAGGCCGCCAAGGGAACGAGGAAGTCGCGGCTGACCCGGTTGCCCAGGTCGTAGATGTTTTCCAGAAACTCCGTCAGGGTCAGGTGCAAGCCCGCCTTCATGATGTCGTCGATATGGCCGAATTTCAGCTCCGCATGCAATTTGCCCGCGAAACGCTCCGTATCGGCGGACACATCGTTGCGGATATGCTTTAAATTTTCCACCACGTCATCCATGCAGGCCAGCAAGGAACGCGGCATGTCGCCGCGCAGCATCAGCAATTCCGCCACCCGCGCCGGGGTGATCACGTCGCGGTAGACCTTGCGGTAGATTTCAAAGCCGGAAACGGAGCGCAGCAGGGCCGCCCAGTAGTAGAAATCGCGCTGCGTGATGTCTTTCGACGTGTCGCGCGCGCCGTGGAACTTCACGTCGAGGATGCGCGCCGTGTTGTCGGCCCGCTCCAGGAAGGTGCCCAGGCGGATGAAATGGATGGCTTCATCCTTGAGCATGGTGCCCAAAGTCACGCCGCGCGACAGATGCGAGCGGTACTTGACCCATTCGAAAAACTGGCTGGGGTCCGTTTCCAGCAAATTGCTTGTCAGGCGCTTCTGCATGTCGAGCCAGGTGGCATTCTGGATTTCCCACACTTCCGTCGTCAACGTCCCGCGCACGGCGCGGGCGTTTTCGCGCGCGCCCGTCAGGCAGGCCAGGATGGAAGACGGGTTGTTCGGGTCGCGCACCATGAAGTCGAGCACGTCGCGCGTGTGAAATTGACCATCGCGGCCATATTGATGGTCGTACGCGCTCTGCAGCTCGGAAATGCCCAGGGTGGCGCGCCAGCCCTGTTCCGCGTCCTGCTCGGACTGGGGCAGCATCGATGTCTGCATGTTGACGTCGAGCATGCGCGCCGTGTTTTCCGCCCGCTCCGTGTAGCGGGCCATCCAGAACAAATGATCGGCAGTGCGGCTCAGCATGTTTTCTCTCCTGCAAAAGCGGATGTGGCTTCGAGTACCCAGGTATCCTTGGTGCCGCCCCCTTGCGAAGAATTGACCACCAGCGAGCCTTCGCCCAGCGCCACGCGCGTCAGACCGCCGGGCACCATGGAAATCGTCTTGCCGGACAGCACGAACGGGCGCAGATCGATATGGCGCGGCGCAATGCCGGCCTCGACATACGTTGGGCAGGCGGACAGGGCGAGGGTCGGCTGGGCGATGTAGCCGCCCGGATTGGCCAGCAGGCGCTGGCGGAAGTCCTCGATCTGCGCCAGGCTGGACGCCGGTCCCACCAGCATGCCGTAACCGCCCGCGCCATGCACTTCCTTGACCACCAACTTGGGCAAATTCGCCAGCACGTAGGACAAATCGGCGCTCTTGCGGCATTGGTAGGTCGGTACGTTGTTGAGTATCGGCTCTTGCGACAGGTAAAACTTGATCATGTCGGGCACGAAGGGGTAGATCGACTTGTCGTCGGCCACGCCCGTGCCGATGGCGTTCGCCAAAGTCACTCGGCCCGCGCGATACACGGACAACAGGCCCGGCACGCCCAGCGAGGAATCGGAGCGGAAGGCCAGCGGATCGAGGAAATCGTCGTCCACGCGGCGGTAGATCACATCGACGCGCTTGGGCCCGCGCGTGGTGCGCATGTAGACGGAGTTGTCGTTGACAAACAAATCCTTGCCTTCGACCAGTTCGACGCCCATTTGCTGGGCCAAAAAAGCGTGCTCGAAGTAGGCGGAGTTGTACATGCCGGGCGTCATGACGACGACAGTCGGGTCATCCACGCCCCTGGGCGCGACGGAGCGCAGGTTGTCGAGCAGCATGTCCGGGTAATGGTCGACGGGGGCGATGCGGTTGCGGGCGAACAGTTCCGGGAACAATCGCATCATCATCTTGCGGTCTTCCAGCATGTAGGACACGCCCGACGGCACCCTTAAATTGTCTTCCAGTACATAAAATTCGCCCTGGCCCGCGCGCACGATATCGACACCGGCGATGTGCGCGTAAATGTCGGAGACGACGGCAATGCCCTGCATTTCCGGGCGGTATTGCGCGTTCTTGTAGATTTGCTCGGCGGGGATGATGCCCGCCTTGATGATGTTTTGCTCATGATAAATATCATGGATGAACATGTTCAAGGCTTGCACGCGCTGCACCAGGCCCGTCTGCATCTGCGCCCATTCGGCGGCGGGGATGATGCGCGGGATGGTGTCGAACGGTATCAGGCGCTCCGTGCCGGCATCGTCGCCATACACGGCGAAGGTAATGCCGACGCGGCGAAACGTCAGATCGGCTTCGGCCCGCTTGCGGGCGATGGTCTCGGGGGATTGCTGCGCCAGCCAGTTGTCAAATTCACGATAGTGTTCACGTACCTTGCTGTCCGTACCCACTTCATCCGCAGTCATTTCATTGAAAAAATTTGCCATGTTGTGATTTCCCTTGAGCCGTGTCTACGTATAGCTCAGCAGGAAGCGTGCCAACAGGGTGGCCGCGAACAGGTGTAAATATGACCACTATTGTGGCGTCGCACCCTTCTTCGCACCGATTTGGTGCGCTAGTTGTCACTCTTGGGGACGTCGGCGGGCCGGACGAAGGGCCGGCAATCGACGGGCACGTCGAAGATGAAGCTGGTACCCGTCTCGGGCGCGCTGTCGACGGCGATGCTGCCGCCGTGGCTTTCGGCCACGTTTTGCACGAAGGGCAAGCCGATGCCCCAGCCTGGCGCGGGGCTGTCGTTTTCGCGGCGCAGGTAGTCGAAGATACGTTCGGCCTGTTCTGGCGCGATGGCGGGGCCGCTATTGTGGACGTTGATGATCAGGCGTTCGTGAGTCGCTTCCACGTGCACGCTGACGGGGGTGTCGTCGCCGTACTTGATGGCGTTGCCGAGCAGGTTTTCCAGCGCGCGCCGCAGCGAATTTTCGCACCACCAGCCAATGACAGCTTGCCCGCTGACCTGGCATTTTCCGGGCCGCTGCAGGTTGACCTGGCCGGCCACGGCGTGCACCACGGACAGCACATCGAACTGGCTCAGGGCCAGCGGCAGCCGCTGGCCCCGGTGATAGCTGAGGCTATCGAGCAATTCCTCGATCATGCTGTCGAGCCGCTTGCTGTACTCTGCAATCTTGTGCGCCAGCAAGACCACGCGTTCCGGGTCCGCCTGCCGGAGCAGCAACTGGGCACTGGTGCTGATGACGGCCAGGGGATTGCGCATGTCGTGCGACAGGCCGGCCGCGATGCGGCGCCGGAAGCCTTCGTGCATGCTGGTAAATTCGCGTATCGATTCGCGGATGCCCACGTCGATCGATTCGTTGAGCACATGCCAATCTTTGCTGCGCAGGGTGAGGCCGCTGTCATGCGCAACGGCTGCAAAGCAGTCGCGGAAGATCTGGTATTCCTGGATCACCTGTTCCGGCCCGTAATTGGTCATGCGCGCCCGCTCATTGCCATGCACGGCAGGAACGTTGCTGTTGCTGGTGGCGTTTTCGCGCGGGTGGCCCGGAGTCAGCGCCTCGGCCAGGTTATCGAAAAAGGCGGGCAGGGTATTGGTGAGGATGGGCGTGAGCAACTCGTCCGCGCCGCGCACGTTGGCACGCACACGCTGTTCCCAGACGCTAAGGACGGCGTCGCGCATGGCAAAGATGCGCTGCGCGCGCTGCAGTGAATGGCGCGCGCCTGCCTGGCGATCCGCCTGATGATCCGTGGCAATACTCACCTGAACTCCCTGACAGGAATGGCTATGCTTTCAATAGTATGCGCCGAATCCGCCGCCAGGGAAACGGCATTATTGTCCAGTATCGGGCTGCCGCAGGGCCACCTGCAGGCGGGAAAGCGAGGCTGACCACTCGCCCAGGGAAAAGTTCTGTGGATCATCATGACCGTTCGCATAGCCCGTATCGAGGACGGCGTGGAAGGCAGGGATCAGCCACGTGCCCTTGCGCACACTGGCGGCGATATACAACAGGGCCAGCCGGTCGTATTGCGCGGGCGTAAAGCCGGGATCGGGCGCCAGGCCGTCATTGCCCTTGCCGCCGCCCGGTACGGAGTTACGCGGCTGTACCAACTCCACGTGCAGGAACAGGCCCGTCAGCGAAGGCTTGTCCTTTTCCAGCTTGCTGGCGTAGCTGGGTGTGCCAAAATCGCGCACTTGCAGCGAGCCGCCCAGGCGGTTCACATACACATGGCCTTTCGGACCACCACCCAGTGCCGGATTGCGCAAGGTAAAGTCGTTGAAGTCCCAGCCGGCATCGTTGATGTGGGCGGGAATGGATTCCGCCAGGAAATTCGGGTAACTGGTGTCGTGGATGACGAAATACCGCGCCATGGGCGCCGCCAGCCGGCCCACGGCGCGCGACAGGGGAGCGTCGACGGCGCCGCCCACGTCGGCTTCGACGATGCCTTGGTCAGCCAGCCAGGCGCGCAGGCGGGCCGGGGCGATGCCCGTGCGCTGGCCGATGTGGGCGGCAAGAAAATCCGGCAGCGGCGCACTGTCGCCCAGGCGCGCATACAGTTTGACGGGACGCAGCAAACACGTGGCTTGTGCCCGCGCATCGCCCTTGAAACCGCTTTTCCAGGCGGCATACGGGCAGGCGGCCTGCCTTTGGGCAAGGGCGGCGCTGGCGGTGGCGAAGAGCAACAGGGAGAGGAGAGCGGGGCGCAGTGTCATGCGACGCATTGTCGCCCAAGCGCAAGGGATTGCACAGGGGCGCACGCGGCAGTGCGCCCCTGTCGGCGTGGAACTATCGCTTAGAAATCGACCGAGGCGGAGACGACGACGGTGCGCGGCGCGCCCAGCACCAGGTAGCCGGCGTTGGAAGCGCCGCCAGCCGAAGCCCAGTAGTTCTTGTCCGTCACATTGTCCAGGCGCGCGCGGAAGGTCACGGCGCGTTCGGCGATGCTGGCCGTATAGCGTGCGCCCAGGTCCAGGCGCGTCCACGACGGCAACTGCTGCTTGTTGGCCGCATCGAGATACTGGCTCGAGGTGTACAGGGCGCGGCCCGTCAGCGCCAGGCCGTGCACGCCCGGCACATCCCACTCCACGCCCGCATTGAGTTGCTTGCGGGGCACGCCGATGGCGTCCTTGCCGTTGTTCGCCTGGTTTTGCACATTCATCTGTTCCGCATCGAGGAAGGTCAGGCCGCCCAGCAGGCGCAAGCCGCGCGCGGGGCTGCCGAAGACGGACAATTCCAGGCCCCGGTTGCGCTGTTCGCCAAAGACGCCGAAGGTGCCATTGTCCACGTACGCCAGCGGCTGCTTGGTAGTGAACAGGGCGGCGCTCATGCCGATGCGCCCGCCGTCATACTTCACGCCGATTTCCTTCTGTTTCGATTTGTACGGCGCAAAGATCTGGCCGATATTGTTCGTCACGCCGAAGCCGCCTGCCACGGCGCCTTTCTGCAAGCCTTCTATATAGTTGGCATACACGGACAGTTCCTTGCTGGGGCGGTACACGAGGCCGACCAGCGGCGTGGTGGTGCTTTCGCTGTAGCCGGGATCCGTCTGCTTGCCCGTATCGTAGCTGTAGCTGTCGTCCTTGATGGTCTGGCGGCGCAAGCCCACGGTCAGCAGCATGCTGTCGTTGGCGAAGCCCATGGTGTCGGCCACGGCAAAGCTGGACAGGATGCTGCGCGACGTCACAAGAGGATTGTCCAGCTTGCCGCCAACATACAGGGTGGCGGCCGGCGGCATGGCATTGAACGGCGCATCGATGCTGGCGTTGAAGTTGCCGCTCATGCCGTAGGCATTGCGCGATTGCGACCAGAAGCTCGACGCCGTGGCGCTCAGGCTGTGGCTGATGCTGCCCGTGACGGCCTTGCCGCGCACGCCGATCTCGCCCGTGCGCACCGTGTCGCGGCGTTCATTGTCGAAACGGTAGGCCGTGCCGCTACCATCCGCGCTGGCGACCGTGGGCACGGCCAGCACGTTCGATTCATTGCCGCTGCGCGCACCCAGCGCGGCCCAGGCCACCACATCCTTGGCGATATCGTATTCGCCGCGCAGGGTGCCGAAGGTGTCGCGTTCGTTCGAATGCGTCCAGTTCTGGGCGAAATTGCGGCTGGCGTCCGGCGCGGCCGGGATGGCCAAGCCGGGCGCCACGTTCACGCTGGGGCGCGGGGCCGTCAGCCTGTGGTCCTGGTAGCCGGCATCGGCAGACAGGCGGAAGTCGCGGCCACGGTAGTCGGCGCCGATGGAAAAGACGCCCAGTTCGCGTTTTTCATGGTCGATGGCCGTATCGCCGTCGCGGCGAGCCGCATTGATGCGGATACCCGTATTGTTGTCGGGGCCGAAGCGGCGCGCGATATCGGTGGACACGTACGCCTGGCCGCCGCTTTCCACGCCCACCGTCACCTGGGTCAGCGGCGCATTCGGCGCCCGCTTGGGCAGCAAGTTGATGGCGCCGCCAATGCCGCCGCCGCCCGGCGCCGCGCCATTGATGAAGGTATTCGCGCCCCGGAACACTTCCACGCGCTCGAGCAGCTCGGAGGCGACAAACTGGCGCGGCAGCAGACCGTACAGGCCGTTATATGCGAGGTCGTCCGAATTCACGGGGAAGCCGCGGATCATGTACATTTCCTGGAAATTGCCAAAACCACGCGTGACGCGCACGCCCGGATCGTTTTGCAGCACGTCGCCCACGCCTTGTGCCTGCTGGTCCTGGATCAGTGCCTGCGTGTAATTGAGGCTATTGAACGGCGTGGCCATCATGTCCACGTTGCCCAGCAAGCCCAGCCGTCCGCCGCGCGCCACCTGGCCACCCGCATACGCCTTGGATAATCCTTCCGCCGATGCATCGGCCGAGGCATTCACGACCACCGTGGGCATGGTCTGCGCGGCGCTGTCTGCAGGCGTGTTCTGGGCGTGGGCGGCGGTGCTGGTCAGCAGGAAGGCGGCCAGGGCGAAGGGGGTAGGGGCGAGGCGGAAGGTGCGCATGGTGTTGTTGGTATATTAATGAGAATGATTATCATTATATTCCAGCGCGGCACGATGCGTGGGAAAGTGTGAGAATGTTGAAAAAAATCGTCATTTGCACAACACCTGGCGCGCCAGGCACTGGAATCTGGCGGAAAAAGGCGCGCCAGACGATACCTTGCGGATTTATCAATGCTTGTTGCTCAGCTTCGCTAGAATGGGTGATCGCGCCCGGCGCCCACAGGAAACCGCATGCCATTGCACCGCCATCTACAGTACGCCTCCAGGCGCATGCAGGGGAGCTTGAGCCTGAAAGGCGCGGCTGTCGCGCTGATCCTGGCCATGCACGTGCTGGGCCTGTATTTCCTGCTGCTGCCGGCGCGGCAACTCAAGCAATACACGGAAGTGGCTTTCATGACCTTGCTGCCGCCCCGGCCGCTGCCGCAGACGCCACCGGTGGCCTTGCCGCTGCCGATGCCGCCTCCCCTGCCGCGCGCGCGGGCCACTGCGCCGCCCGCCGTTCCTGACATGCCTGCCGTGACGGCGCAAACCATTACCGTGCCCGCCGAAGAATTGCCCGCCGCGCCCACCACGGCGCCGTCTGACGCAGACTTGCGCACGCGCGCCCGTCTGGCCGCGGGGGCTGCCGACAAGGCCCTGCGCAGCGAACTCAAGCAAGACAAGCCATGGCTGGCCGCGGCCGAACTCAAAAGCGAAAGCACCTTCCAGAAGCTGGTCGCTTCCGCCTGGCGCGGCGGCCCGATCATCCGCGTGGAGGAATACCTGACGGCCGATGGCCGGCCCGCCACGCGCGTCGTCAGTGCCGGCGGTGCCACGTGCTACGGCATGGATGCAAACCCGGGCGCGGGCGCCGATCCGTTCAAGACAGGCGGCAAGGTCAAACGCGTGCCTTGCCCGGGCTAAATACCGTATCAACGGCAGGGTTTTCACGGCGATTCCCGGGCTGCCATCCCCGGCTGGGTCTCAAATATGCTAAGTTGCGTCTGCGTTTGTTTCCCATCTCCTTATGTCGATACGCCCCAGGACGCCCATGCCCCCCGAACTCCTCATCCTCGCTCCCAGCCCTTCGGCTGCCGTCAACGCGCAGCTGGAACAGCAATATACCTGCCACCACGCCTGGCAAGTGCCGGCGGACGAGCGCCACGCCTGGCTGGCCCAGCGCGCGCCGGCCATCCGCGCCGTCGTCACGACGGGCACGCTGGGCTTGAACGCGACCGACATGGCCTTGCTGCCCGCGCTGGAAATCGTCGCCGTGAATGGCGTGGGTCTCGATGGCGTGGCGCTCGACCTGGCGCGCGAGCGCGGCATCGCCGTCACCACCACGCCGAACGTGCTGACGGACGACGTGGCCGACGTGGCGCTGGCCTTGCTGCTGGCCAGTGCGCGGCATATCGTGACACTCGACCGCTTCGTGCGCGATGGCGGCTGGGAACGCCGTGAGGCCATCGCTCCCGCATCTAGCCTGCGCGGCAAGACGGCCGGCATCTTCGGCTTCGGCCGGATCGGCCAGGCCATCGCGCTGCGCCTGGCCGTTTTCGGCGTCCAGGTGCGCTATTTCCAGCCGCGCGCCATTGCCGGCTCTAGCGTGCCGCGCGCGGAATCCCTGCTGGCCCTGGCGCAGGAAAGCGATTACCTGATCGTCTGCGCGCCGGGCACGCCGGCCACGCACAAGATCATCGACCGCAGCGTGCTCGACGCGCTCGGCCCGCAAGGCACCTTGATCAATATCGCCCGTGGCGCGCTGATCGACGAAGATGCCCTGATCGCCGCCTTGCAGGATGGCCACCTGGGCGCGGCCGGTCTCGACGTGTTTGCGGACGAACCGCGCGTACCGGCCGCCTTGCGCGCCTTGCCAAACGTGGTGCTGACGCCGCACGTGGGCAGCCTGACCGTGGAAACGCGGCACGCCATGGGCCAGCTGGTGCTGGATAATCTGCAAGCCCACTTTGCCGGCCTGCCGCTGCGCACCCCTGTGCCCTGACGCTGCACCGCCGCGTCAGGGCCGCACCACCCAGCGCACGTCTTCGAGCGACAGCAGCAGTTGCTCTGGCGCGCCGTCCGTAAAGAAGTTCAGGCGGAAATCCATGGCGGCGCCGCCACCCGTGGTCGGCTGCTGCGTGTCATACCATTGCTGCACCTGGGCCACCAGCGCCATGGGCGCGGCGGGTGGCTGGGCCGCATCGATGGGCGCGAGCACGGCAGGCAGCAGGCTGACCGGCAGCGAGGTGCGGGGAAAGCCCGCCACGGCCAGCATCACGCTATAGGAATAGCTGCCATCCATGGCGATGCGCACGCTGCCCGAGGCGCCCGTGAAGAGGGCGTTGAAGAAGCCTCTCATGTAAGCCGCCACGTCGCTGCCGCCCACCGGTGCGACTTGCCGCAAATCATAGCCTTGCCAGCTCAGGCGCGGCAGGATGGGGTCGCTGAACTTGACGACCGGCGTCTGGTACAGGAAGGCGTGCATGGTCGACACCTGCGTCTGGCTGGGCGGGCACAGGTAGCGGTTGCGCTGCACGTACAGCGAGGCCTGGGCGTTCTTGTACACCATCACGTTCAGCCCCGGCATGCGCACCTCGCGGCCGGTATTGGCCAGCGCGGCGGCAAACGACAGGTCGGGCGCGTCGGCGGCGATGGCCGCGTAGCGGTAGGCCAGCAGCGCATCAGGCGGCGTGGGCGTGGCTGGCGTGGCCCGGTACTGCTGCGCATCGATATCGAGCACGGGCACGGGCACGCTGACGGCGCCGTTGCTCAGGGTGCCGGCCAGCGGGTCGTAGGTGGCAGGCGCGCCGCCGACGGTGACATTGAGCAGCGCATACCAGGCGTCGCCGCCATGGTCTTCCAGGCGCGCGTCGAATTCCACGGCCACGCTGGCCTCGCCTTGCGCCGCCGCCAGCCGCGCCGCGCCGAAATGCTCGCCATAGCTGGCCGCCACCTGTGTCACCAGCTGCTGGAAGGCGGTGGTCGCCAGTGTTGCCTTGGCGATACTATCGGCCGTGTCCTGCTTGCCATCGAGGGGCGCGAGGAACTCGTCGAGGTCAGCCGAGATGAGCGGATAGTTGCTGACGAAGGCGGCCAGCGCCGTGAACAGGTCGGGACCGGCCGCCGCGGACAGTCTGGCCGCCTGCGGCGGCACGTTGAGCACGACGCTGACGTGCACGGCATCCTGCGCCGCCTGGCGATAGGTATAGCTGAAGCTGTAATCCCACTGGGCCAGCTGGGCCGGCTGCAAGCCATCGGCGGCCAGGCGCATGCGGCCGGCCTGCGGCGCGGCGGACGCGGTGGCGGTCTGCCGGTTGACCGTGGGCGGCACGGGCAGAGCGCGGTTCAGCACGGGGATATATTGCGTGCCATTGCCCAGCGGTACCTCGAACGGACCGGTGATGAACAGCAGCCACTGGCTTTGCGCGTAGTTTTCGATGCCGGGCACGAATTGCTGGTCGAATTCCATGTGCGTGATCTGATAGCGCAAGTTCAGCGGCACATAGGCCTGGCCTTCGACATTCTTCGAGATGAAGTTGAAAGACAGCCGGCTCTGGTCTGGCGCGGCCGTGCCGAGCAAAGGCAGCCGGGTCGGGAACAAGGTGTAGTTCTGGTTGCCGTCGCCGGCCGCGCCGTCTGCAGTGCCCGCGCCGGCGGGCTGGCCGTACAGCGCGGGCGGCCCGGCCGCGTAGATGCCGTCCACGCCCGTGACCTGGTCCACGCCGTACACCACCACGGCGCCGGCGGCAAAGGCCGGCCCCAGGGTGGTCAGCAGCTGCTGTCGCATGGTGGCGGCCGCGCTGACGCGCGTGGCTTCGTCCGCAGCGCTGGTGCTGAGCACGGGGCTGACCGTGGCGCTGATGGCGTCGGCCAGCGTCTGTTTCGCCTTGAGTACAAGGCCCAGCTGGCCGCTCTGCAGCGGATCGGCCATGCCGTTGAGGCGATCGACGATGTAGGCGGGCGGCGCATAGGTGGCCGAGAGGAACTTGTCGATGGCGTCGAGACAGCTTTGCAGCCACAGGTTCAGGTCGACGCTATTGAACGTCAGCGCATGCGGCGTATTGGTCGGATAGGTGTCGATGCTGACCATGCGGCTTTCCAGCGAATTGGCGACGGGCAGCGGCGCGTAGTAGCTGGCCTGCTGGCCCAGGCGGAAATGGATGCCCGGGCCGGGCGTGTCGCTGAAACGCACGGCGAACAACTGCTGCGTCTGCTGGCCGGCGCTGCCCACGCGCGTCAGCCCCGCGCCCGCGCGCATCGACCATTGCGGCGTCTTCAGGCACGCTTCGAGCGCCTTGGCAAACGTGGTGTAGCTGGACGCGCCGCCATTCGTGTCGGCCTGCGGCAGCACGGCGCTGACCACGCTGGCGCCGTCCGGCAGGGCCGCCAGAACGGGATCGAGCAGGATGGCCTGGCGCGTCAGCACCAGTGCCACGTCGAGCGCGATGCGGTTGGCGCTGGCCAGCTGCGCCAGCGGCACCGGCACCGACAGCGTGGCGGCGGGCGCCGTGGCGCTGCCGCCGCCGGCCAGGGCCTGCAAGTAGACGGCGCAGGCGGCGACGAAGTCGCGCACCTGCCGCGACTGGGCCTCGTCCAGCGGCTGCAGCGGCGTGGCCAGCAGGGAGTTGCTGAGGGAGATGCTCACCGCATTTCCGCTCAGTCCGAGCACGCCCAGGCCCGTATAGTCCTGGTGCAGCTGGAAGTACAGGCGCTGGTAGATGGGCAAGTCTTGCGCCGCGTCGGCTGGCGTGGGGTAGGCCAGGCCATCCATGCGCAAGGTCAGCAGCAGCGCGGGCGCGCCACCCGCATCCGTGTCATACAGGTAGCTGGCCTGGACTTTCGGCCAGGCGGATAGGCCCAGCAGGCGATCCGTGTAGCGCAGCGCGGCGGGTGCCTGGTCCAGCGCACCCGTGTAGCCGGCTGGCGGCGCCTCGAACGGCGTGACGGTGGTGTTGCCGAACAGGTCTTGCCAGCGCAGGGCCAGCGACGCATGGCCGCCCACGCCCAGGTAGGGATTGTCGGCGGCGGGCGGCAGGCCGGCCGGCGGATTGGCCGGCGCCGCATTAAGCATGGCGAACGGCCGTCCCTGGCTGTTGTTGCCCAGGTAGCCCAGTGCCTGGCGGTAGTCGTAGTCGGCCAGGGCTGCGGCCGCATAGCGCCGGCGGTGGGCTTCGCCATCGTCGCCGCCGTCGCTGTCGTTCGCATGGTCCTGCGGTCCGAAGGGCAGGCTGTAGGGACTGGGCAGGAAATACGGGTTGGCGCCCAGGCCGGCCGACAGCGTGTTGTACAGCGCAGACAGGGTCGCTTGCGCATATTGCTGCTGTTGCTGCGGCGTGGGATCGGGCGGCAGCACGGGCACGCCGTCGTTGGTTCGCTTGAGCTGGAACGACAGGTTGCCCGGCGCCAAGGTCGCTTGCGCATCGAGGGCCAGGCTGTCGACGTCGAGCACGGCGCCATCGGCGTACAGGCCTTCGGTGGCGGCCGCGCCCAGGGCCAAGGCGTCCACCGACAAGCCATAGTAGGCGGCCAGGGCGGCGAAGGTATTTCCGGGACCGTCAGAAGTGGCTGGCACGCGATAGACGAGCGGCGGAATGCGCATGGTCGCGCCCAGCACCACCGTCACGCCGGGATTGTAGGCGGCGATCTGCGCCACGCTCAGCGGGGTGGCGCCGGCCGAGTAATACGCGGCCAGCTGCTCGAGCGCTTGCGCGGGCGCGGCCATGTCTTGCTGGTTTAGCTGGTGCAGGATGCCGGCCACGGGCACGCTGGCGCCGGCGCGCAGCGGCCGCACGGCGTTTTGCCGCGCCAGCTGTCCCACGCCCATGCCATACGTGGCGGCCAGGGCGGTCAGGGTGCTCGTGGCGGCCCGGGCCAAAGGCTGGGTCTTGGCCGGCTTGCTCAGCGATTCGAACACCAGCACGTCCTGCTGCGGATCGATCGCTTGCGTCGTCAGCAGGGCGTTGACGAAGTTCGGCACGGTGTTGACGGCGCCCGCCGCCTGGCGCGCCAGCGGAACCACCAGGGTCAGCGTGGCCGTGCCCGTGGCGTCGAAGACGGATGGGGGCAGGCCGGCGCCCGACACCATGTCCTCGAAATACAGATAGTAGCCGCCTCCGCGCACCACCGATTGCTCCCACAGCAGCTTGATGAATTGCGAGGGGCTGTTGGCTATGCCGCGCGGCAAGGCCGTCCCCGCCGCGTCCAGCAGCATGCGGCTGGCCGGCGGATGGCTTTCCGTGGACAGATTGGTTTGCGTCAGGAAGCACAGGTAGTCGGCATCGGCCTGGCCCGTCAGCGCCACCTGGTCGCTTCCGCCTTCGCTATACAGCAGGAACAGGCCGTCCACCAGGGTTTCGCCCACGGCGGCCATGCCGCTCAGCAGGTATTGCAGGCGCTGGGCATCGGCGGCCGACGGTCCCACAAGCTCGTATACGTGGGCCAGGGTGGCGGCGCTGGCCAGCGCGGTGCCGCTGGCGTCGTTGGTGGCCACGATAGCGGCCGGCATGCGCGTGATCTGGAAGTCCACGCGCGTGGCGTAGGCATAGCCGCTCAAGTCCTGGAACACCGTGCTGCTGCTGTTGGGCGGCGTGTTGCCGGTGCGGGGACGATAGGCAGGCATCAGGGCCAGCATGTCCGCGTATTGCGCCTGGGTGTACAGCGCCTGCAGCGTATCCTGGCGCTGGGTGATGCTGGCCAGCATGGCGTCGGGCAATTGCCACAGATACGGCGCGGGCGTGGCCTGGCTGGCGGTAGCGCGCGCCGCTGAAGCGGCCCCTGACGTCACGGCCGTCAGGCGCGCCAGGTCGGCGGTGATCCAGGCGGCGTAGCCTGCCGCAGGGAACTGCCGCGGCTGCAAGGAAGCCAGCGGCAGGATGTGCAGCGTTGGCGACGGCACGAAGCTGCCCGCCTGCGCATACGCCAGCACGCCCGACAGCAAGCCGTACGCGGCGTCCAGGTCGATGGGCAGGCTGGTGCCGGGCGCGCCGGCGAAGGTGATGAAATCGAGGGCGACGCCATGCGAAATGGCATTGCGTCCCAGGCCGATGCGGTAGCCGCCGGCGGCGCTGGCGGGCGTGGGGAATTGCTGGCCCGTCAGCTGGTACAGCGCGTAGTCGGTCTGCGTCTTGCTATACAGAAAGGACGGCGACAGGCTCAGGCCCGGCGCCACCGGCAGGCGCAAGCCATAGGTGATGAAGCGTGCGACCTGGCCGGCGGCCTGGGCCACGGCGCCGCTCGCCTGCACGCCGCACCACAGCTGCTCCAGCGGCAAGGCGTCGAGGCGGGCGATGGCCAGCCGGCCCGGGGCCGCGGCGAACAGATTGGCGACGCCGGCATTGTCGCGCCCCAGTGCGGCGGCCGTGGCGGCGAAGCGGCTGGCGATGCCGGCCAGGGTATCGCCGGCGGCCGATGCATAGGCCAGCGGCGGCACGGCGAGGATGGCCGTCGGCAGCAGCAGGTCGGCGCGCGCATACAGCGATGCCTGCTGCGCCAAGGCGGCCAGCGGCACGCCCAGCGCGGCGGCGATGGCGCCGAAGTTGTCGCCGGGCGCGGTGACGTGGCTGACGGCGCCGGCGCCGAAGTCGAAGACCAGCGTCACGCCCGTACGCAACGCGCGCGGCGCCCCATTCGCGCCGATTAGCTGGGCCGCGGTGGTTTGCCAGCGCCCACCGGCGCCGGCCGGATCCGTGTAGCGGGCGGCGATGGCCGCCAGCGTATCGCCGGCCTGGATCACGGCGGACAGGCCGTCGACCTGCAGCGGCAGCGCGCCGTTCAGCGGATACGTGGCATTCGGCAGCGACACGTCATCCGCGTCGATGGCGTTGCCGGCCCGGTTGAAGGCGGCGACGATGCTGGCGATGCTGTCGTCTGGCTGCAGCGCATAGCTGTAATTGTCGAAGGCATCGATGGCCGATTGCAGCAGCGCGCGGCCGATCAGGCTGAAGACGTCGACGAAGATGAAGGCCGCCATCGATTCGGCGCCAGCGTCGTCCTGCGCCAGCAGCGCGGGCTTGGCGGGCGCCTTGCCCACCTTGGCGGCCACCTGGCGCAGCACGCCGGCCACCGTGCTACGGTACTGTTCCGTCGCCGTGGCGTAGGTCTCGAGGTCGATCGCTTGCGTGCCGGCGCCGCCTTGCGGGTCGGGGACGTCCAGCCGCAGCCCGTCGAACAGCGGGAATAGCGTGGCGCCGTCCATATTGGCTCCCGGCGCGCTGATGTTCACGATGAAGCTGTCGGCGAGAAATTGGAGCAGGTCGCCCATGCCGAATGGTTGCATGGCGGGGTCGGCCAGCACCTGGATGCCCACCACCAGCTCCGCCAGCGTGACGCTGGCAGTCGCGGCGGCAGCCAGGTCCAGCGCCGCGCCGTCGGCCCGCGTCGCCGGCTGCAAGGCGTCGAGCAGCCACGGGAAATACGCCTTGCACAGCAGGTCGAACGAGGTCGTGCCTGTTCCCGCGCCGCCGGCGGCCGGGTCCGGCGCATCCATGGCGAACAGGCAGACGAACGCGCCTTGCTGCGCGCTGCTGGCGGTGGCGCCCTGCGGCGCCAGCGCCGTGAATTGCGGCGCCGCCACCAGTTGCAGCACCGGCTTGGCATCGGTGCGCAGCACGCGGCGCGGCTGGCGGCGCGGCCCGGCGCGCAGCATGGCGGCCTGCAGTTCCATCGGCAAGGTGCGCGCGCGGCCGCGCGCCAGGCTTTCCAGGCGCAGCGCGCCGCCGCCATTCCACGGCGCGCGGCTGTCGCTGCCGATGCGGAATTGCGCGCTGACGGTGGCGGAAAAGCCCACGGAAATGGTGAAGCTGAAGATACCCAGGTCGATCTTGACGCGCAGGCTGATGCGCACCGAGGCTGTCACGGACAGGGGGATGGCGCGGTAGGATTCGTAGCCGATCTGCACCGACACGGTGATATTGACGAGCAGCGAAGCGCTGATGATCTTCAAGTCCACTTCGCCGTACAGCATGCCGATCACGCCGAACGTGCCCGTCAGCTTGAAGTAACTGCTTTCCTGTACGCTGCCGGAGGCGCCGGCGTTGGCCAGCGCGACGGCGTTGCTGCGGTCGTACGGATGGTAGGTGGCGATCACGCCTTCGATGATGCCGAACACGGTCAGCGCGAAGCCGGCTTTCAGCGGCCCCTTGACGAAGTTGTAGCCCAGGCCCAGCTGCAGGCCCAGGCCGAAGACGATGACGGGATTGAAATACCCGAGATCGGTTTTCGGCACCTGCGTCGCCGTCGCGCTCGACAGCTTGCCGAAATACACGCCGCCCGCGCCCATCACTGGCACGCCGTAGACGATGGCGCTAAAGCTGAACGAGCGCGTAAAGTCCATATTGTAGGGAAAGCCGATGTCGATCAGGAAATCGCCATTCGTGTAGATCTTGATGCCTATCATCGGCAGCACCACGCTGACGGCGCCGAAGTTCAGGTTGCGTATGCTGTCGGGGAAGGTGAAGTCGATCTGGAACAGGCCCACGTCGTCGCTGATTTTCTTGTACAGGATATCGACCACCAGGCCGGCCAGGCCGCCCATCTTGGGGCTGCCCAGGGTCAGGCGCAAGCCGTACAGGTTGGGATCGTTGAAGACGATCTGTACGTCGACGGCCCACACGCCGGCTGTCTGCAGCACGCCGAAATGCGCGGCGATCAGCCAGTTGCTGTCCGGCTGGTAGTACGGTTGGCCCTGCACGCCGCTGCCCGGGTTGACGGGATTGTTCTTGCCCGTGGTGGGCGGCACGCCGGCCAGCGCGTCGATGACAGCCTTGGTCGAGCTGAAGTCGGACGCGCCGTTGATGGCCACGCGCTGGCCCAGCATCAGCAGGAAGACCTTGAAATAGCTGGAACCGGCGCCCGGCACGCTGGGCATCTCTTCCACGTCCTGGCCCTTGTTCGGGTCCAGCAAGTCGCCCATGCTGCCTTTGAGCAAAGGCGGCACGGTGGCGTCCAGCGCCAAGGTCACCTTGCCGTCCGTATTGCGCTTGAAGACGATGCTGCGGATGACGATGAATCCGAGGTTGAGGGGTGAACTGAGCGTGTAGGTGGCGCTGAGGCGGTTCTTTTCGCCGCTTTTCAGCGACACGTTGATGGACAGGCCGTCCAGCGTGACCTGGTTCAGCAAGTCCCACGGCGACGGCAGCACGAAATACGGATCGCCCAGCGTGCGCACGAGCGCCTGGATCAGGCTGCCCAGCGACCAGCCGGCCAGGGTGAAGCGGAGCATCTCGTTGCCGCTGGTATAGGTTGCCGTGAAGCCTTCCCAGCTCACGTACAGCGTGTGGTTCGGCCCCTTGTCCGTCGGCTGGAACGCATAGCCGAAGCCCAGTTTCAGATTGATGGCGGTATAGATCCATACAGCATCGGCCTTGCCCGAGAATTGCTGCGCGGCCGGCTTGGCGCCGTCATACTGCACCGAGAGCGTGGCTTTCTGCAAGCCGATCTGCTGCTGGCCAAGCATGAACAGCCAGGTGAAGGTGGTGTCGACCGTGTAGCTGGTGGCCAGATCCGTGCTGGGCTTGCCGCTCGGAATGACCGCTTCGATGGCGAACGCGGAAATCTTCAGGTTGCCCGGCAAGAAGACCGGGAAATCATAGATGCCGCCGGCGGCAAAGAATTGCTTGATCATCTCGCCCACGTCGAGTTCTTGCGCGAGGGAGGCGGAGAGGGTCCAGCGGGGCGGCGTTTCCTGGCTGCTGTAGGCCACGCTGACGGCCGCCTGCAGGCTGGCGCCGACGCCCAGCAAGCCGGAAATAGAACCGGCCCAGGCCGTGCCGGCGCCCGCCTTGTCGGCATCGACAAGGGCCAGCGCGCCTTCCTGCTTGTCCGCGGCCACCGTGGCGCTGATGCCAGACAGGCTGATCTGGCCTTCCGAAATGCTCAAGATGGGCGCGCCGCCCACCGTCAGGAAGGACAGGCTGATGGCGTAGTCGCTGGAAAACGCGAAGGACTGGGCCGCGCCGTCTATGCTCAGCGCGATATTCGACACCTCGGCCTGGATGCTGTCGGGCAGGCTGACGAGGCCGTTCGAGACGACGGACAGGAAGTCCGACAGCGTGGCCTTGCCGGGAAAACTGGCCTGGAACAGCTGCGCCGAGTTGAACTGCACCTCGAATTCGCCGCCCGGCGTGCCGTCGAGGTTGCGAAATACCGTGGGCAACACGGTGAAGGTGGTGCCGAACAGGTATTCATAGCGCGACTTTCCGCTGGCCTTGCTCGCCAGCGGCTGGTAAGCCGTCCAGTCGAGGAAGAACGAGGTGACGGTAAAGCTCAGCGCGGGCGTGGGCGCCGGGATAGGCTGCCAGCTGAGACCGCGCACGGTGCGCAGCTGCAGCGTGACCTGGTCCACCGTGGGCGTCGCCTTGGGCGGGATGCTGCCGCTGATGGTCATGCCGCCGAGGCCGAACGACGTCAGGAACTCTTGCAACACGGCCGGGGTGGCGCGGAAATAGCTGGCGCCCCCGCCGATCAGGCTGATGGCGGCGCCGGGACTGAGGGGCGGCCCGTCGCTGCCCGCTTCCAGGCTGACCGCGTAGTTGCCGTCGCCGTTGGCGTTCGATGGCTGCAGCAGCAGCGACAGCGTGTAGTCGGTGGCCCCTGCGCCTTCCACGCTGAGCGTGGCTGTCAGGGCCAGCGTGGCGGCCTGGTCGCCGTCTGCCGCTTCCTCGTCGGCCAGTTCGCCGTCGCCGCGCAGCAGCTGCTGCATGCCGCCGTCGAGCAGCAAGGCGTCGGGCGGCGGCGCATCGGCGGGCGGCGGGATCGTCACGGTCAGGCTGGGCGCGGCCACGCGCAGGTAGCCGGCGAACGTGCAGTCGAGCTCGCTGAGCGTGGCCGACAGCACGCCGCTGGGCATCAGGCCGCCCAGTTCGAACGTCTTGCCGTCGTACAGCGCCATGTCCAGGTAGCCGCCGATTTGCAGCTTGCCCGGCGGCGCCGCCAGGTCGGAAAACAGTTCCAGAAATGGCGCCACGAAGGCGGGCAGGGCCACACTGGCGCTGAGGTTCTGCTTGGCGCCGCCCGTGACGGACAGCGCGCCGTCGCCCCCCCATGGATAGACGCCGTCGGCGCTGGAAAACACCAGCAGCGCGCCCGACAGCGGCAACTCGCTGAACGGCCAGCCGCCCATAAAGGGAAAGCTGCTATCCCAGTTCCAGCCGGCGGGACTAGCGGCCACCTGCACTACCAGCACGGCCGCGTCATCCCCGTCGTCATCCTCGTCGTCGCCCGACGTGCGCGCGGCGGCAAGCTGCGTGGAAAACACCAGCGTGGCCGGGGTTTGCAGCAGGCCGCCGATGAAAGGCAGGCTCGCCTTGCTGAGCGTAAAGACGCCGTCGCTCACGGCGCCCACGTCGGCTGCCGCGCAGCTGATCAGGAACTGCGCCGCGTCGATCTGGAATGCCTGGTTGATGATGGCGTCGAATTTTTCGGGCGGCGCGACGTCCGGGTCGGCCAGGCCCGCTTCCAGGAAGGCGGCATCGAGGGCGAACGGGCCGCTGCTGGCGGCGTTGACGATGGCTTGCTGCAGGTTTTCCAGCGCGGTATCGGTGGTGGCCATACGAACTTGCTCCTTGAATCGGTCATGATGTCCAGGGCGGACGCTCGCACCCGCCCGGACGCTCTGTCTACAGCACGGCAAACAGCGCCAGGTGGTCGCTGGTGCTGCGCAGGTAGCCGTAATTGGCCCAGCCGTTCAGCGTGCGCGCCTCGCCTACGGCATACACGGCCGCCGGCGATTGCGGCCAGGCCATGCCGGCAGGCAAGTTCGTAAATTGCGCGGGCAGCGGGCGCGTGCCGATGGGCACGCCAGGGGGCATGGCGCCCGCCCCCGTGAACGGCGTGCCCGACACGGGATTCATCACCGTGAACTGGTAATTATTCGCCGGCGCCAGCGGGTTGACGAGCATATTGTCGATCGAGAAAAAGTTGCTCACCATATCGCTGCCGATATAGTTGTAGCCCGGATACGGCGCCGCCAGCAGCGCGCCGCCGGCCGTATTGTCGGACCACAGGAAGCGCGATTGCTGCGTCAACTGCTGCTTGGTGCGCTTGGGGCGGATATGCGTGGCCAGGTAGCCCTGATACGCGTCCAGCGTCAGGTTCGGTGCCACCGGCATGGCAAGCGGCGGGTTCAGCAGCGGCATGTAGTTGATCGCGCGCAACTGGTCGTAGGCCGTGGTGCGCCCGCCCGCCCCGGGCGGCTGCGCGTAGATGGCGTTCAGGTTGAAGTCGCCGCAGATCAGCTTGATTTCATTGTGCGGCGCGGCGGCAGGCGCCGCCGCCACGTCGAGCACGCCGCGCAGCAGGATATTGATGAAATTGGTGGCGCCGCCGTGGTTGGGCGGCGCATGCACGGCAAACAGGGTCAGGTTGCGCGTGATGACGTTGGCCTGGTTGGTTTCCACGAAACTGACCATGAAGGGCTGGCGCAAGCCGTTGAAATTGACCAGACCGCCAGCGACGGGCGGCACGGCTGGCGCCGGCGCGGGCGCGAAGGCGATGCGCGCCGCCGCCATGCCCTCGGCCAGGCCGCCGTTGTACTGCGCGCCGGCCGGGATGGTGCGCGCCGGCTGGCCTTGCGGGTTGAGCAAATCCTGGATGTTGGGCGCGCCGGCGCCCCCGGCCGGGTAGGCGGCGGGCACGGCGCCGGCCGCCACAGCCGACACGCCGCCGCCCGTCCACACGTTCGGCCCCGTGAAATAGCGCCGCACTTCCGTGGGCGTGCCAGCCGTGCCCGATATGCCGCGGTACAGCACGGCGACCGATTCCGTGCGCCCGCCCGTGCCCACTTTCAGCGGCGGCACCATGCGCCAGGCATCGCGGTTGGGGTCGGTGGCGTCGTTGCGCAGCTGCTGCAGCAGGAAGATCGCGCCCTGCAGGCCGCCCGTGCCGGGCGCCAGGTCGCCGGCGCCGGCCGCGCTGGCCGACACCTCGATCAGGACGAAAATATCGGGCTGCGTTGCGCGCAGGATGGTCAGGATGTGGTTGCGGCGCTGCAGCGCAGCCACGGCCGGCAGGTTACCGCCGCAGCGGCCGCCTTCGCCATAGCGGGGCCGCTTGCGGCTGGGATTGTTGACCTTGTTGATGCCGAAGTTCTCGATATTCCAGTACACGACGTTGGTCATGCTGCGCTCCCCAATGAAATGGCAGGCAATGGCAGCGCGGCCAGTTCCGGCGCCTGCCGGGCGGGCGCATCGGCGATGTACGCTGCATACCAGCCCAGGCTGCCCGTATTCTTCGGGTCGCCAAACAGGAAAAACTGGATGTTCGCGTCGGGTGGCAGCTTGGCAATGCCGAGGAACTTGATGGCGATATTGTCGAGCCGCAGGCAATAATAGTAGGAGTCGCCGTCGGGCACTTTTTGCCGCATCAGGCCGATATTGTCGATGGCCAGCTTGAAGATGCCTTGCAGGCTGATCAGCCTGGCGCCCGGTGCCGCGCCGGGCAGCGAGAGACCGACGAAGACGGCTTGCTCGTCGTCGCCGGCGGTGCTGGCGGGCGACCAGGCCAGCAGCAGGGTCGAATGGAAGCCGGCGGCCGAGACGAGCGCGCCCGGCCCGCCCATGGTGACGTCGTACACGACGCCGTGCCAGGGCCCGTCGAGCGTGCCCAGGTTCAGCGCCGTGCTGACGGGCAGGAAGCCGAAGTCGGCCGGCTTTTGCCCGTCGGCGGCGGCGATAAAGCCCGACAGTTCCAGGCCGAAGCCCTTGAACAGGCTGTCCGGCCTGGCCTGGCTGGCGTCGAGATCGTAGGCCAGGTTGGCCGTCACCTCGTCGAAGCGCACGGCCGACGGCGTCGTCTGCGGATAGCGCATGTCGATCACCAGGTTGGAAAAGGCCAGGCCTTCGCCATCCGGCGGCAGGTCCGGCGCCAGCGCGCCGAACGACAGCAGGTCCAGCACCGCGCCCGTGCGGTCGTCCAGGCTGGCGAAGTCCAGCGTGCCCCACACGGAAAAACGGTTCAGCACGGTCGCGCCCGCGTCGGTGGTGCCCAGGCAGTTGAACTGGATGCGCTGGAAAGCCACGTGGCGCAGCAGGTTGCTGTCGAGGCTGAATATCGACGGCGTGGCTTGCTCGAAGATGTAGATGCCGGTGCCATTCTGGTCGATATAGCTGCCGTCGAGTACCACGCCGTTGTTCGGCATCGCATTGCCGCCGAAGGTGGTGGCCGTCACGCGCGAGCCGAGCAGGCCGTTGACGGCCAGCTGCACGTAGCTCTTGAAGGTCTTGATGACGGCATTGTCGAACAGCACCTGCAATTGCAGCACGCGGAACGCATAGTTGTCGGTGTCGGGCAGGGCGATGGGCGTATCGGGCGGCAAGCCGTTGCGCTGGCCCGCGGCGAAGGCCGGGTCCTGGTAGTCGACCAGGCCGAAGGTGCTGGAATTGCCGTCGAGGGTGATGCTGCCGTCGCCATGCACCGTCACGCGGCTGGCCGTGAAGCCGAAATGGTGGGCGACAAAGCGCGTCAGGTCGAGGCCGGCCGCGATGCCCTGCAGGCCAGCCGGCAGACTGGACGGATCCAGGTCCGCCTGCAGCACCAGCACGCCCGTCCAGGCGGGATCGCTGACCAGTTCCAGGAAATGTCGGTACGGCGATTCGGGCTTGTCCGCCGCCAGCACCTCGGCCGCTTCGATGACATCCTGCAGCCACTGCGACAGCCCCGTGTAGGCGATGCCCTGGACGCTGGGGCAGGCGTCGGCGGCCAGCGAAAAATCGGGCGCGCCCGACCAGGCATTCGGATTGGCGACGCGTTCCCTGACACTGCCGCTGCAATACTTGAGCAGCATCACGTTGCGGTAGGACGTGGGCGTTACGCCGACGCCCACCTGCGCTTGCATGGTCCAGCCCGCGATGCCCACGGTATTGTCGAAGCGCGCGCCGCCATCCGACAGGTGGGCCGCGTTGACGGCCACCAGGAACAGCTGGTTGGTCTGCAAGGCATCCTGCAAGGTAGCGTCCGGGAAGCGGAAACCGAACGGCAAGACCTGGCCACCGCCCAGGGTCTGGCCCAGGGTCACCGACAGGAAGGCGTCCTGGTCCTGCTCCTGGCTGGACACGGTGGCGACGGCTCCCTGCGGCGTGGTGCGGTAGTGCGGCGCTTCCGCCACCGCCTCGCCGGCGGCCAGCCCGCGCACGCGGCGGCTGGCGGCCGCGCGCGCCTGCCAGGTGGCGCTGGCGCCGCTGGAAATGACGGCCTTGCGCGTGGCGGCCACGATGCTGCTTTCAAAGCTCGACAGCAGGGAGGCGCTGATATCCAGCGGGCGGCCGCTGACGGCGCCGCCATACGGTAGCAGGGGAAAGGCGTGCGCGGCGCCCTGCGGCACGGGCAGCGCGGGCGGGGTCGAGGCGAGCACGGTATCGGCGGCCACGGCGCGCAGCAGGGCGGCCGCCCGGGCGGCCGGCGGCAGGCCGTACATGGGACTGCCCGCCGGCTCCGCATGGTATTGCGGCATGGCCGCGCCGCCCTTGAGCACGCTGGCCCAGCAACTGAGGTAGTCGGCCGTCAGCGGCGTGGCCACGTTACCGGAATCGGGCAAGTCCAGGGTCGCGGCCTGGAACGGGAAGACGGACGCGTAGGCGGGCGAGGCGGGCACGAACAGCAGGCTGTCGTTCTCCGGCGCGGCGCCATCATAGGTGGTCATGCTCAGCTGTTCCGAGCCGAAGATGCCGCATAACAAGTTTGTTTGCGTCCCGGCAGCCTGGCCGCTGGCGCTCAGGCCGAAGCGCCCGGCCGGCGTCAGCAGGGCCTTGCTGGTAGCGGGCTGAGAGGGGGACCGCGCGGCGCAGCCAAAGGCCAGGGCGCCAGACTGCAGGCCGACCACGGGCGGCTGCCCGCTGGCGGCGCCCAGCGGCAGCAAGGCCGTCGCATGGCCCAGCGCCGTGCGGTAGGTGGACGGCAAGGCGGGCCGGCCGGCCGGCAGCAAGCCGCAGCGCAATACGCCTTCCAGCCTGGCCTTGGCGGACAGCTTCTGATTGTAGGGATCGAGCGGGTCGACCGTGCCGACCCAGGCCAGGTTGGCCGGCAGCGCGGCGGGCGTGCTCAGCGCCGGGTAGAACAGCTGCTGCAGCTGGCCGCTGGCCGTGTCGCGCGCGCTCAGGGGGAAGCCGACGGCCAGGCCGCCGGGGCCGAAGGTGACGGCAGGGTTGACGGTAGCCGTAAACGTCAGGCAGCCCGCATTCGCGCCCGCCAGCGGCACGAAAGTGCGGATCGTGTTGCCGCTGCCCGTGACGCGTATGCCGATATCGCTGGCGTTGCGCTGGAAGGCCAGCGCCGGCGGCGTAGCCAGCGGCGCGGACAGCCGCAGACTGCCGCTGGCGGCGTCGATGGACAGGCCGACGCCGGACAGCACGTTGAACAGCAGGTCCTGTCCCAGCAGGAAATTTACATTGGTGCTGGTGGCAAAGCCCTTGGTCAGCGGGTTATAGCTGTAGCTGCAGCCATAGTTCTTGAAGGGATCGGCCGGCGCTGCATCGGCGTCGCGCAGCCACAGCAGGGCGTTCAGGTTCAGTCCCGGCGCCGACGACTGCCGGTCGATATAGGCGGCGAGGGCGGCGATGAAGGGGCCGGGCGCCGCGTCCAGCGCCGCCGGACGGGCGCTGGCAAACACGTAGCTGCCCATGCGCTGCGGCGACAGGCTGTCGGCATAGCTGATGCTGTCCGGGGGCGTGGCCGGCGGCGCGACGGGCGGCAGCAGGTAGCCGGCCCAGGCATGGCCCGCCTGCGGCGGCGATTCATATAGGCTGACCTTGCTGGTGGGATCGGTGGCGACGAAGCTGAAACCCATGACAACCTCCACTCAAGACGCGACTCGGGCTGCGATGCGGCGGCATGGCGCGCCGCGCAGCATCGCAATCGTTTACAACGTGTAGGCCCGGAAAGGGCGTCGGATGGCCAGGCTGGCTGCCTGGATGCTGTGGCGGGCGGCCATCCAGGGCGCCCGTCCGCAGGCGGGCGCGGAACCGCCGCTTACTGCGAGTTGGAGGTAAAGGTGGCCAGCACGAAGCCCGTGTAGGCATACACTGTGCCGCTGTCGACGATGTCGCCGGAGAGCAGCACGTTATACAGCCCCGTGCTTTGCGGCGAGTAGGAGACCGTCAGGCCGGCTTTCCACGTGACGACGCCATTGCCCGTGTCGCTTGCCAGCTTGGCCGTGGTGAAACCGGTGCTGACGCTGGGATTCCAGTACGTGGTGCGGCCCTGGAACTGGAAGGCGATGCCGGTCTGGTTGTTGCTGTCGCTGCTGGCTATGGACAGCGCGATGCTGTTCGGTGTGGTGTTGGTGGTGACGCTTTGGCCGGCGGCCAGCGTATGGTTGGTGACTTCGACGCGAGGTAAGTTAGACATGACATTCTCCATGAGGTGATATCGGCCTGCACTTGCGGTGGGCGCCCCGTGGCCAACAGGTCCGGGGCAGTTGGGTAAGTCGGTGGAAAACGGTATTGCAACGGCTTTGCAACCATGCCATAAAAATATGACAGGACAATACGCAATTTCAAATAAAGACAAGACATTTGATATTAATCAATCCGGAATTGATTAATATATTTTTATTTACTTATTCAAAAACTGGTTTTCGGCTATTCGAAATATAACCATGCCGGCTCTTGCGCATCACGAGTAGCGATTCTATGCCTATTTTTTTTCGCGATTCTCTCGAATTGTCGCAAAGGCAGGAATGGCGCGGCATCCGGACGCGGCGCGGGAATGCGCCGCCGGCCATTTTTCGCGGCGGCAGGCAAGCCGGATAGGGAAGGCAATTGAATATAAACGGTTTATTGACTTAAATAGATGGCAGGCGCGGCTTTATTGCGCGGCCTGCGCGGGCAGGACCGGACAGCGTTCAAAAACGGCTACCACCTTGCCAGTCAGCGTGTACTGCGTGCCGTCATCGAGGATGGGGCCATCGATGAGGATTTGATATTGCTGCGGACCGAGCGCCTGGAAACGCAGGGTCAGTCCTTTCTGGAACGTTACGATGGTATCGCCGCGGTCGGCGCCCAGCTGCAGCAGGATATTCGCTGTCGACAATAAAACCGTCCAGTACGCGGTGCCGTTGGCGCGCAGCGCCACCAGGGTGTTGTCATTGATATCGTTGCTGGCCGTGGCGATGGCGTCGCTGTTGACCGTCAGCGCCATGCTTTGCGGCGCCCGGCACGCGGGAGCCGGTTCGGCCAACTGGCGCGCCAGCGCCGGGGCGTCGCCACCGAGCGATAGCAGCAGCACGGCAGCCAGCCAGGGGCCGCGCCAATTCAGCTGATACATGGTGGAGGTGGTATCCCGCGCATGCGGCCCATCGTAGCGAAATTCGGCCGGAAGAGCAAACGCATGCCGACCGCAGCGCGTCGCCATGGCCGCCATCCCCATCTGCTATCATCATGCCGTTTTGGCCGCCGCCGCGGGCGCCGGTCCGGTATTTATGCAAGGAAAAAAATGAATAATCGCATCTCCCTGCTGCGCACGCGCGGCGGGCAGGACAGCGGCAAGGTGGGCATGATCGAGCTGTTCTTCGACCTCGTGTTTGTGTTTGCCGTGACACAGCTGTCGCATGGCTTGCTGGCGCACCTGAGCGCCATGGGCTGGTTGCAGACGGGCTTGTTGCTGATGGCTGTCTGGTGGGTGTGGATCTTCACGTCGTGGATCACCAACTGGCTCGACCCCGAGCGCATTCCCGTGCGCATCAGCCTGTTTGCGCTGATGCTGGGCGGCCTGATCATGTCGGCCTCGATACCGGAAGCGTTCGGCACGCGGGGCCTGGGCTTTGCGCTCGCCTACGTCGCCATGCAGGTGGGCCGGCCCCTGTTTGCCTGGTGGGCCGTGCGCCATGAAGCGCTGGCGCGGCGCCGCAATTTCCAGCGCATCGCCCTGTGGGCCGTGCTGTCCGGCATCTTCTGGATCGCCGGCGGCCTCGCGTCGCCCGAGCAACGCATCTTCTGGTGGGGCGCGGCCCTGCTGATCGACCTGGCGGGTCCATGGATGCAGTTCGGCATGCCGGGCCTGGGCCGTTCGACGATCGCCGACTGGGATGTCGATGGCGGCCACATGGCCGAACGCTGCGGCCTGTTCGTCATCATCGCCCTCGGTGAATCGCTGCTGGTGACGGGCGCCACCTTCGCGGGGCTGGCATGGACTCCCGCCAACTGGCTGGGTTTCCTGTCGGCCCTGGCCGGCAGCATCGCCATGTGGTGGATCTACTTTGACACGGGCGCCGAGGCGGGTTACCACCGCATCGCCCACTCGAAGGACCCGGGCCGTATCGCCCGCAAGGCTTACACGTATATCCACGTGCTGATCGTGGGCGGCGTGATCGTCAGCGCCGTGGCCGATGAACTGGCCCTCGTGCATCCGGATGAAGCGAGCTTCGCCGGCATCAGCGCCTTGCTGGGCGGCCCGATTCTGTATCTGCTGGGCAATGCGCTGTTCAAATGGGTCAGCAACGACCGCGCCACGCCGCCGCTGTCGCATCTGCTGGGCATCTTGATCATCCTGGCGCTGATCCCGATGGCCTACGGTCGCTTGTATTCGCCCTTGACCCTGGCCTGCATCACCAGCTGCGTACTGGTATTGGTGGCCGTGTGGGAACATCTGGCGCTGCGCCGTCCGCCACCGGACATCGATCCCTGATGCTTGCTTGAGATTAACTGGACGGCGTGATGCCGTCCGGATCGCTGCGCGTATCGAGCTGCAGTTGCAAAAACGCCAGGTCCAGCCAGGCGCCGAACTTGGTGCCCACCTGCCGCATCAAGCCCACTTCCTTGAAGCCCAGCTGCTTGTGCAGGGCGATCGAACCGGCATTGCCCGCTTCGATGCCCGCCACCATCACGTGCTTGCCCAGACCGCGGGCGCGCGCGATCAGCTCCCCCATCAAGGCCTTGCCGACGCCGGCGCCGCGACTGTCCGCGCGCACATACACGGAATGCTCGACCGTATGGCGGAAGCCCTCGAACGGGCGCCAGTCGCCAAACGAGGCGTAGCCGGCCACATTCTGCCCTGCATCGATGGCGACCAGCACCGGATAGCCGGCCCGCTCGCGGTCGGCCAGCCAGGCGGCGCGGTTGGCCGCATCGACCGTGCGTTCATTCCAGATAGCCAGGGTGTTGCTGACGGCATCGTTGTAGATGGCCGTAATTCCTTCGATGTCGCCCATCCGGGCATCGCGTATCTGCATGTTGATCTCCTGGCTATTCGTCTACTATAATGGACAAATCATAGATTGCCGCCCGCCACTTGTCCAATAAAATCCGAATGGAAGCCAATAAATGTCCACTAAGCCAGACGAATTGAACCAGCGCATCGGCGCCAGGGTGCGCCTCGAGCGGGAAAGCCTGGGCTGGTCGCTGACGCAGCTGGCGGCCCGTTCGGGCGTGTCGCGCGCGATGGTGCACAAGGTGGAGCGGGGCGATTGCAGCCCCACGGCCACCTTGCTGGCGCGGCTGTCGGGCGCCTTCGGTCTGAGCATGTCCGAACTGATCGCCCGCGCCGAGATGCGCGCAGGGCGTTTGTTGCGCAAGACTGAACAGCCCGTGTGGATCGACCCGCAGAGCGGTTATGTGCGGCGGCACGTGTCGCCAGCGTCCGACATGCCGCTCGACCTCGTACATATCAGCTTGCCGCCGGGCGCCGTGGTGGCCATGCCAGCCGCAGCCTATGTGGCGCGGCGACAGCTGATATGGTCGCTCAGCGGCAGCCTCGTCTTCATCGAAGGCGATACCCGCCACGTGCTGGACGAAGGCGACTGCCTGGAGCTGGGGCCGCCGGCCGACTGCGTGTTCAGGAATGAAACGGCCACCGCTTGCACCTACGCCGTGGCCGTGTTGAAACGCGCCTGACGGCCAGGTTACACCAGGGCTGCGGCCCGCAACTGGGCAATGAAGGCGCGCGCGGCGGGCGCCTGCTCGTGGCGGCGGAAGGCCACGGCGATTTCCGAGCTGATCTGCGGCGCTTCCAGCTCGCGGAAGCACACGCCGGGCAATTGCACGCTGGCCATCACGGAGTGGGGCACGATGGCGCAGCCCACGCCCAGCGACACTTCCGTCAGCACGGCCACCAGGCTGCCCGGGCGCGACACCACCTGCGCCGCAAAGCCGCCGCGCCGGCTTACTTCCAGTGTCCCCAGTTCCTGTTCCGGCACGATGAACGCCTGCTGCGCCAGCGCGGCCGGCCCCGCCACGTCAACCCGGGCCAGGGCGCTGTCGGCTTGCACGGCCAGCACGAAGCGGTCACGCAGCAAGACCACGCTGGCTATGCCATCCGGCAAGTGCAGGGGCGGGCGCACGAACGCCAGGTCCACCCGGCCCTGGTCCAGCAAGTCGGGCAGGGCATCCATCGCCTGTTCGCGTGCACTGATATGAATGCCGGGGTGGCTGGCGCGAAAGCGGGCAAACTGTTCTTGCAGCACGCCGGAATACGCGGCGGAGGCCACATAGCCGATTTCCAGCCGTCCCAGCTCGCCCCGACCCGCGCGCCGCGCCACTTCCTGTGCCTGCGCCAGTTGCTCCAGCGCACGCGCCGCTTCCAGCACGAACAGCTCGCCGGCGGCCGTCAGGGCCACGGCGCGCTTGCTGCGCTGGAACAAACGCGTGCCCAGCAGCTGTTCCGTTTCCTGTACCTGCTTGGTCAGCGCGGGCGGCGAAATGCCCAGCTCGGCGGCCGCCTGCGCGAAGTGCAGGCTGTGCGCCACGGCCAGCACGCAGCGGAAGTGCCGCAGTTCCATGTCTTTGACTATATTCACCATGAGTGAATTATAAGGCGATCATCTTATAACAGGAAATAATACCAGCCTGCTTACAATCGAGGCATGAAGAATACCAACTGGACTTTATATACGTGCTCGGGCGTGTGCGCGCTGATCATGCTCGACACCAACGTAGTGGCCGTCTCCCTGCCATCGATCGTCCGCTCGCTCAACGCCAGCTTCATCGACGTGGAATGGGTGGTCAGCGCCTACATGCTGGCGTTCGCCTCGTTTTTGCTGCCGGCCGGCAGAATCGCCGACCGACTGGGACGGCGCAGGGTGATGCTGTATGGCCTCGCCGTCTTCGCGCTGGCCTCCCTGCTGTGCGGCCTGGCGTGGACGCCGTTCGTGCTCAACGTGGCGCGCGCCATCAAGGGACTCGGTGCCGCGCTGCTGCTCACTTCCGCGCTGGCCGTCATCGGCCACACGTTTCATGCAGAAAAGGAGAGGGCACGCGCCTGGTCCGTGTGGGGCGCAGCCATGGGCGTGGCCATGACGGTGGCGCCGCTGCTGGGCGGCCTGATCACGAGCGCCATCAACTGGCGCTGGATTTTCTATCTGAACTTGCCCGTCGTCGCCATATTGATGTGGCTGGTAGGCAAGCATGTGGAAGAATCGAAGGATGCCTCGAACGCCAGCTTCGACCCGCTGGGTGCGGCGCTGTTTTCCGCCGGCCTGTTCTGCATCATCTGGGGCTTGATCGACGCCAGCGTGGCAGGCTGGGCCAGCCACGCCACCCTGCTGCGCTTCCTGGCGGGCGCGGCGCTGCTGCTGGTGTTTGTGCTGGTGGAACGGCGCCAGCGCGCGCCGATGGTCGACTTGTCCCTGTTTGGCCGGCGCGTGTTCGTCGGCGCCGTGCTCGGCATGTTCGGCTACGCCATCGCCGCGCAAGTGATGATGACCTTTTTACCGCTGTACCTGCAGAATGCCTTCGGCTTTTCCGCCGTGCTGGCCGGCTGCGCCATGCTGCCGTTTGCCGTCGCCATGGTGGTGTTTTCCCGGCTGGCGCCACGCGCCATGCGCTGGCTGGATGACCGCGGCATCCTGGTGACGGGGCTGCTGATTGTTGCCGTGGGCAACGTCGCCACGGCGCTGGCCGCCGCCAGTTTGCAGTATGGGCTGGTGGCGGCCGGCATGCTCGTCACGGGCGCGGGCGCGGGCTTGCTGAACGGCACCACGCAAAAGGCCATCCTCGCCTGCATTCCCCGCGAGCGCACGGGCATGGGTTCCGGCATCAGCACCACCACGCGCTTTGTCGGCATCGTGCTGGCCGTGGGCGCGCTGGGCGCCGTGCTGGCCATACGCACGGCGGCCTCGTTCGACAAGCTGGCGTGGCTGCATGGCTTGAAGGCGTCGCCCGAGATGATAGGGCGCATCGTCGCCGGCAATGCGGCCGAGGCCTTCGGCCAGCTGCCGCCCGCCATGCAGGCCGTGGCGCAGGAAGCGGCCCGGCACGCCTTCATCGACGGCTTTGCCAGCGTGCTCTACCTGGCTGGCGGACTGGCGGCCGTGGTGGCGGCGCTGGTGTTCGTGTTGGCAAGGCCGCTGGAAAAAGTGTAACTGTTCAGCAATATTTAAGTACACGGCCTCTGCTTGTAATATGATGCCATCGAGCAATACATGGCAATCATATAACTACTGCAGGTAATCACATGCGCAGAAAACGCATCATCATCACCAGCGTGCTGGTCGCAGTCCTCGGCGTGGCCGTTCCCCTGAGCCAGGCCTTTTACCTGTCGTCCGTGCGCGCCGAGCAGGGCGAGCAAGAACGCCTGCGCCTGCTGGCCGGCTACGCGCTCGAGCGCGCCCACCGTTCGATCGCCTCGGCCGGCGTCGCCCTGCGCAGCGCCGATGCCCTGGACCTGGCGCCGTGCTCGGAAGCGCATATCCAGCAACTGCGCCGCATCACCATCACCACGCGCAGTATCGACGATATCGGCTATATCGAAAATGGCTTGCTCAAATGCACGTCCACGGGCATGGAGGACGAGCGCATCGCCGTCACGCCCGCCGACTTCACCCTGGCCAATGGCATGGGCATCGATTTCAACCTGCGCCCCGTCGTCAGCGGCGGCAAGCGCATGGTGGGACTGACTTACCGCGCCTATAAAGTGCTGATCGATCCCGTGCGCTTTTCCGACGTCATCGTCGACAGCGACATCCAGATGGCCGTGGCCATCGGCAAGCGCGGCGTGCTCGACACCTTGCACCATCCCGACCCCGCGCTGGTGCAAAGCTTGCTCGCCGGCCAGCCAGCGGCGAGCGGCGCGGCGCACGACGGCAGCATCCATGCGATGCTGTACCGCGATGGCTTGACGGCCGTCATGATTGAGCCGCGCAGCAAGCTGAACGACAGGCTGCGGCGCGAACAGCTGCTGCTCTTGCCGCTGGGCTTGCTGATGGCCGCCTTCATCGTCGGCATCGTCGTGTGGCTGTCGCGCCGGCGCCTGTCCCTGATGGGAGAATTGCGGATCGCCATCGAACGGCGCGAATTCTTTGTCCATTATCAAGCCATCATCGCCCTCGATACGGGCGTGTGCGTGGGCGCCGAGGCGCTGATACGCTGGCGCCGTCCCGACGGCAGCATGATACGGCCCGACCTGTTCATCCCCGTGGCCGAGGAAAGCGAGCTGATCTTGCCCATTACCGACCAGGTGATCGATTGCGTCATCGCCGACATGCGCGCCGCGCTGCTGGCCGACCGCGAACTGCACATCGCCATCAACCTGTGCGCCAGCGATATTGAAACGGGCAGGGTGCTCGACGTGCTCGAACGCGCCTTGGCCGGCACCGGCATCGAGGCGCAGCAGATCTGGCTGGAAGCCACGGAGCGGGGTTTCATTAACGTGGAAGCGGCGCGCGCCACCATCGAAAAGGCGAGAGCGCGCGGCCACGCGGTGGCCATCGACGACTTCGGCACGGGCTATTCCAGCCTCTCCAGCCTGCAAAACCTGCCGCTAGACGCCCTGAAAATCGACAAATCCTTCGTCGACACCATCGGCACGGACGCCGCCACCAGCAGCGTCACGCCGCACATCATTGCCATGGCGCGCACCTTGAACATGCTGATCGTGGCCGAAGGCATCGAAAGCCAGGCCCAGGCCGACTATTTGCGCGAACGCAAGGTCGAATTCGGCCAGGGCTGGCTGTTTGCGAAAGCGTTGCCGGCCGGCGAATTTCTCGCCTTCTACGAAACCCGCCGCACGCCATCATCCACATGAAACAGGCAAACTTCCCTTATCCCTTGCAGCCGCTGCGCGTACCGGGCGGCTGGCACATCACCGTCAACACCTTGTTCCAGGTGGACCCAGGCCCGCATACCATGCAATGGTTCAGCAGCGCGCTGCTGCTATGGGGCAGCTGCCGCGACACGGGCTATTGCTTCAACTCGCACTTCGAGCCGGAAGATGATCCCGATGGCGAGTTCGTGCTGGAGATGGGCAAGGTGCAATACGACCGCCACGGCAAGATCGTTCAGGGCAGCGACGCCTTCCTGGGCGAATTTCGCACGCGCAGCAAGGCAGCGTTTGTCGAGCGGGTCGAGCAATTCATGCAAGACCCTGCCGCCTGAGCGCTATTGCTTGCGCGGCAAGACCACGTCCTGCCCGCCCTGCTTGAGCACGGCGCCGGCGATCTTGCCTGCGGCATCGCGCGTAAAGGTCAGTTCGGCCTCGATGGCGCGGAAGAAAAACTGGTCTTTCGCGCTGGCAAACAGGGGCGCCGAACCGACGCCCGTGCCGGCCGCTTCCAGCTCCTGCTTGCCCAACGCCACCGTCAATGTGAAATTTTCGCCTGGGGAATGCGCGAGCACATATTCGGCCACGTACTCAGCTAATGTTGCGCGCGGCAGCTCGATGGCGGCTTGCGGCTTTTTCAGCGGCGGCAAGGGCGTGCCGGGCAGCAAAGCGGACAAGCCCAGGGCATCGATGGTACGCGCCGTGTTCGTCAGCACCACCACGCCCCGCTTGCCGTCCGTGATGAAGGCCGCATAGCTGGTGTAGCCGCCCGTCTGGCCGCTGTGCCAGGCATAGCTTTGTCCGTGTTGCAGCTCCAGCAGCCAGGCCAGGCCGATTCTGGTTTTGCTGTCGGGCGCCAGTGGACGCTGCGGCTTGACGGCCAGCGCATACGGGCGCAGCGGCTTGAACATGTACGCTTGCAGGTAGGCGAGCATGTCGCGCGCGCTGGAATACACGCCGCCGGCCGACGCCACCACGTTCAAGTACCAGGCTTGTGTGGGCTCGCCCGTGACCAGGTGGCCCGGCGCCAGGCGCGCCAGCATGCCGTGCGTGGGCTGGTTCGAGGTCGAGCGCATGCCCAGCGGCACGGCGATGCGCTTTTGCAGCCGCGCTTCATAGCTGCGGCCCTCCCGCGCCGCCAGGGCCGTGCCCAGCACGGCATAGCCGATATTCGAATAGTCAAAGGCGCTGCCCGGCGCACGCGGCAGATGGTAGGCGGCGAGAAACTGTCGCTGTTTTGCTGCCGTGTAATCGGCATACGGGTTGGCCGGGTCCTTGGGGGCGAAATTATCGGGCAGACGCGGCAGTGAAGAATAGTGCGTGGCCAGGTCGAGCAGGCTGATCGCCTTGCCGTCGAAGGCAGGCACCGTATAGCAGGGCAAAAATCCTGAGTTTTACGCCATGCTTGTCGAATGAGCAATGACAGGGCTAGAACTGCCGTCTGGCGAACTTTGCTATGCCATGCTGGTGTAAGACCAGACCGATAATGCTGCCCTCGGCGTCACGTTGGAACACCAGGTGCCCGCCGGTCATCCTGGAGAAGAACGTGTCCTGCGCGCTGGCGAACATGAGCGCTTCACCCGGTTCCGTTGTACCCGACTCCAGGATACCTGCAAGCAAGCCATTGGGCCCCTGGCGCACATTGAGGATAACACTGGCGCCCAGCGCATACTGCCCTGCATATTGCACCAGATCGGCCGGGGCGATGGCTATTTCCCGCGGTAATGGCGCTGGCAACGGCAATGGCGGAAGCTGGCCTTGCCACAGAACGGCCTGGCCCAGCGACTGGACTTCGCGCGATGTGCCGCTCATTACCACCACGCCACGTTTGCCATCGAGACTAAAGCCGACAAAACTGGTGTAGCCACCCGACATGCCGTTGTGCCATGCGTAGTTTTGGCCGTTGACGCGTTCGAATGTCCACGCCAGGCCGAGTGTCCTGGCGCGCGGGTCATGACCTTCGCCACCCAATACCTGCTGTGGCCGCAAGGCCAGCTTTTGCGCCTCGCCAGCAGGCTGCATGTAGGAGTGCAGATAGCGTATCATGTCGCGTCCGCTTGATAATACGGCGCCAGCGCCCTCGAGTGCCCGGAAGTCCCAGATCGGCACAGGCACGCCATTGTCCAGGTGGCCATGCGCCATGCGCTCGCGCATTTCGGGTGAAGGTATCGTGGTCGTCGATGGCATGTCCAGTGGTCCCGTGATGCGTGCCCGCAGCAGGTCTTCATACGACATCTTTGCCTGCGTTCCCAGCGCCGTTCCCAGCAGGCCGTAGCCAAGCATCGAGAATTTAAACTCCTTGCCGGGTTTGCGTGTCAGCGCGTAGCCAGCCAGGAAGGTGCGCAGCTGCGCTTCGTCATAGTCGGTAAACGGATCCAGGGGATTGGCCGAGTGCAGGTTGTCAGGCAGGACAGGCAGGCCGGAAAAGTGCGTTGCCAGCGAGCGCAGGGTGATTTTCTTGTCGCCGAATTCGGGAATTGTATAGCCGGGCAGCAACTCGGACACCGGCTGCTCCAGCCTGACCTTGCCCGTCACAACAGCGTCGGCCAGCAGCAAGGCCGTGAATGTCTTGCTCACGAAACCGAGTTCATAGATGGTATCGGCATCAGGCTGGTAGCTATCGTTGTCGCGTGCACGGCCGAAGCCATACACGGCGCTATCCTTGCTGTCGATTACGGCGATGACCAGGCTGGCATGCTGGCCGTTGCGCACCAGGGTTTCCGCCCGTTCGCGTATGGACGCGTCGAGCGTGGGTGTGGCCATGGCGCCGCAGGTGGACAGGGATAAAACAGACACAAACAGGGCGCGCAGGCGTGTGGGGATCATCGATGCCGTCAGGTGATAGTTGCTAGAAAGAAAGCATCATAGCATCCTTGAATAATGGCTGGTTTGGCAAGGTATCTCAGCCAGTGTTGTCACTGGCGTATCGAGAAAACCCGCCAGCTGCGCCCGCATGCCGGCGGCCATGCCTTGCAGCAATTCGCCACGTCGGCGCGCATCGGCGCGTTTCTTTGATGGCAGCTCGGCCAGGTCCGGTGCCCGGTAAGGCGCACAGGGCAAGTGATAATTACCGTCGCGCATGCGCAAGGCGTGCAATTCCTGCCAGGCCAGGTCGTAATCGGCGGCGATATGGCGCCGCCGGCGTGCATTCAGGGCGATACGGTTGTCATTGCTGATCAAAAAAAGGTTATTACAAGCAAAAAAATCGCCGAAATCGCGCAAGGCCGCGACCATCAGGTTTTTCGGACGGCAACCGTGCAGCGCCCGCGTGGCCGCCTTCACGGCGTGCGCACCCGCTTCCGAGCGCAAGCCTTGCAGCGCACCCAGCTGCAAGGAGACGCCATCGGCGCGCGGCACAAATAAAAAGCTGGCCAGGTACAGGGGCTGGCCGTCGCGCGTCAGGCGCAGACACAGTTCGCCTTCGCGGTAGCTGTCGTGGATGGCCGTCAGCTGCAAGCGGTACAGCGCCGCGTCCTTGCCTTCGAACGCGGCCAGCACCACAGGCTGGCGCGCGGCACGCTCGACCAGTCCGCGCCCGCCCGCCTGCCACAGGAAGCGGTAATGCCCTTCCAGCAAGGCCAGGCGATCCGTGCAGCCCAGCTGGCGCGAGGCGTAAGGGCGGTAAATCTTGAAGCGCAAGCAGGGATGCAGCTGCGCCAGCGAGGTCATGCCAGGCATGCTGCCAAGGAAGGCTTGCCAGCGCGTGCGCTGGCGGGGAAAGAAGAGGGCGCCCAGCGCCGCTTTCAGGCGGTGGCCGTTGGCGCGATATGGCGGCGCGGCGCCGCCGTGGCGCAAGGTTAAAGCGATGTCATTCATGGTTCTGCCGGAAAATGGCAGGCGCTGCACAATGAGAGCCTTGCCAATCTGAATGCTACGTGGGCAAGGTGAATTTCATATTAAGAAGCTATTCCCACGGGCATTTAGAGGATGACAACTAAACATTTGCCTTCTGGCAATATGGACGGTTATGCTCGCGGCACCTCCACTCAATGACTGATGCCGTTCATGAATCACCGCCATTTGCTTGTCATTCCCATGCTGGTCGCCGCACTGGGCGCCCAGGCGCAAGAGCGCACGGCCGATCCCTTGGGAGCGTTGGCGCAATGCATCAACCGTAGCGAGTTTCAGTTCCGGCAGCAGGACCGCTTGCCCGCGCACGTGACGACGCGCAGCGTCAAGCTGGCGACGGGAGAGGGCCGGGTATCGACGGCCGATGGCTATCGGCTGATGTTGTTCCGCAAGAGCAGCTTGCCCTTCGTGAATCTGAAAATCGAACGCAGCGCCGAAGGCAGCTTTGCCGCCGACCGCGAAACCATCCTGGCGCAAATGCAGCAGATGTCAGCCAACAGCAAGCCGCCACATCTGGTGCCGCTGGAAACGGACACGCGCCAGGGTGTGGAAGTGCTAGGATTGAACAACCAGAACATCACGCAAGCGTCCGGCGTGATCAGTCTATACACACTGCTGCATGCAGCCAGCGGGACGGTCGCCACCGCTTATCTGCTCAATCAGCCGGCGGACAGGCGGGAATTCGCGACGGATGCGCAGTACCAGGCCTTGCGCGACCAGTTCATTGCCGCGCTGGCCAGTTGCATGGCTAATCCGGCGCAGTAAGGTACGCGTACATTGAAGGAGATTACTTCCATGAAAAAAACAGAGCCAGACACGCAGTCCGGGGAGGGCGCGGCGAGCGGCGAGTCCGCTACCCGCCTGATCGACGCGAAAATCGCCTCCCTGGCGGACTGGCGCGGCAAAGCGCTGGCCACGGTGCGCGCGCTGATCCGCCAGGCGGACCCGGACGTGGTCGAAGAAGTCAAATGGCGCGGCGTGCCCGTCTGGTCGCATGCGGGCATGATTTGCACGGGAGAAACCTATAAACTGGCCGTCAAGCTCACCTTCGCCAAGGGCGCCGCCTTGCCCGATCCGGCCGGCCTGTTCAATTCCAGCCTGGACGGCAACACGCGCCGGGCCATCGATATCCACGAAGGCGAGCAGCTCGATGCCACGGCGTTCAAGGCGCTGATACGCGCCGCCGTGGCAATAAATACGGCGCCCAAACCGAAGCGGACGAACATTTGAGACATTATTTGTATATCTGGCACGACCCGGCCGAGCGCATGCTGGTCGCCTCCGGCATCGAATTCAAGGATTTTATCCCCGCCCTCGGCAAGGCGGGCGGCATCGTGCTGCGCAAGGGCAGCGCCGGCACGGCCCGCAAGCCTGCCGCCTGGCAAACCTTGGCGCAGCAGCAATTGCCGGCCCTGGCGCATGAAGACCTGCATGCCTGCGGCAGCCATGCGTGGGCCGATTGGCAGAATTATCAGGGCAGGGCGTCGGCATCCCTTGATGCGGACGTGGCCGAGGCGCTGGCGCACCGTGCCACGGCGTCGCAGCGCACGGGACTGACCGCCTTGCAGAACCGCTTTCTTGCCTTTGCTCACGACGATGGCTGGTATCTGAAACTGTTTTATGCGGCGTGGGACGAGGTTGCCGCTTGGCTCGCCGGCGCCATCCCGCCAGCGCTGGGCACGCTCGACATGGATGCACTGAAACAAGCAGGCGATGGTTACTGGCTGCAAAACGGTACGGTTGATGTGGAGCGGAAAACCCACGATATCGACAGCGTGCTGAACCGGCGACTGTAACAGCTGCTGGTCGCCGTGGTGGCGCGCTTCGGCGCCATCTGAGCCTCAACGCAACTGGACGATACGCGCGCGCTACCTGTGCCCGAGAGGGAGAGTGACGCTTCAGATGGAAAGCCGACCACTGCGACTCGCAAGCACGTAGCATGCCGACAGGCGGCGCTTCCTGCCCCGGCAGTTCGCCAAAACGCGCCGTGTAACAGGGTGCGCCAGCGCTTGCCTGCGCCAGCAGCGGCGCGCCGATCGGCGTCAGGGTGAAATGCTGCGCATACTTGTCCCATCGGCAGTCATCGGGCAGGCGAAATAGTGCGGCAAGCCCCGAAAGCTGGCCAGGCCCGTCCTGGGGCCATCGTCGATATCCCAGACCATGTAAACAGGTTCAAACATCGCGTTTCCCCTTGCTATCCATGAGCAGGCCCAGCCTGGCCGCCATGCCGGCATTCTCGCGCAGCAAGCCATCGCGCTCCTGCGCCAATGCTTCCATTTTCTGCTGCGTTATTTTCCCGCTTTCCGCCAGCATGTCGAGCTGGCGGTCTTGCGCGGCCAGCGCCACCCTGGCATCGTTCAGCGCCAGCAAGGCCGTGTCCAGCTTGGCCAGCAGGGCGTCGGCGGACGCGGCCGCCTGCTGATATTGAAATTCAAACTGGTCGCGCTCGGGGCGCACGGTGGCCAGGGCTTCGCGGTCGGCGGCCGCTTCGCTGGATAAGCGCGTTTGCTCCGCTTGCAGCTGTGCCAGGCGCATGTCTTGCTGCACCAGGGTCGCTTGCTGGCCCTGCAAACGCTGCTGCAGCTGCGCGTTGTCCTGTTCCAGCCGGCTGATCCGCTGCTGCGCCTGCGCGCGCTCCTCGCTGCGCTGGGTGGCGGCCGCCTCCTGGTAATGGTCGAACTGCGAGCGCACCTGCGCCAGCTGGCGGTTCAGGGCGGAAATTTCCTCGCCCCGGTCAGCCAGGCGCTGCGTCAGGCCCGCGTTGTCGCTGTGCAGGGTGGCCAGGGTGACGGCGCGAAAATGGTGTTCTTCCTTCAGTTGCGCCAGCGCATGCTGCGTGGCGCGCAACTCCTGGGTGAGGGCGGCGCGCGCCTCCGTCAGTTTTAGCCGATCCATTTCCGTCTTTTTCAGCTTTTCCAGCGCCGCATCGCGTTCGGCGCGGTTCTGCTGCATGCCCGTTTCCAGCTGCTGCGCCACGTCGCGCTGCTGCTTCTCATACACGCCCCGCATCGCTTCCATTACCTCGGTCGGCAAGCCTGACTCCGTTTTCACGGCGCCCGCGCCCTGGAACTCTTCCTTCCAGCGCTTCAGCAGGGGCGCAATGGTGCTCTTGCTGCCCGTGCTGCCCAGCGCTTCGCGCACATTGTCGACCGTGGGGTTGCGCCCATCGGCAGCGACGATTTGGGCTGCTTTCATAACATCAGAGTACAAAATGCCTGTGCGGGCCATGAAACCACCTATGAGCGAAATTTAGTAACGTATTACATGATACGTAATATTGAATAATATTACGATATAAATTTTAATGATTATTGAAACATATAAGCTGCGATAAGATCGCTTATCGCGTGTTATGGGGGTGTTTGGCATGCTATTCTGTGACCCTCTTAGTACAAAAGCGTGATTTCGCTGCCGCCATGCCCGATTTGCCCCTCTCGAAACGCCGTAGTACTCCTTCGAAAAACGCCGCCATCGCCGTTGCACCGTTACACGGCGCCCTCATCGATGCGGAGCTGGCCGCGCGCCACCAGGCGTTTCTCGCCGCCGCCACGTCGGACAACACGCGCCGCACCTACCGTTCTGCCATCCGCCACTTCCAGGCCTGGGGCGGGGCGCTGCCCGCCGACGAGTCGACCGTCATCCGCTACCTGCTGGCGCATGCGGACAGCCTGAACGCGCGCACCCTGGCCCTGCGCCTGACGGCCCTGTCGCAATGGCATGTGTACCAGGGCTTTGCTGACCCGGCGTCCACGCCCACCGTGCGCAAGACCCTGGCCGGCATCGCGCGCCTGCACGGCAAGCCGAAAAAGAAGGCCAAGGCCTTGCCTCTGGAAGACCTGGAGGTGATCGTCGCCAAACTGGCCGCGCTGGGCAGCGTCAAGGCCCTGCGCGACAGCGCCCTGCTGCAACTGGGCTTTTTTGGCGGATTCCGGCGCAGCGAACTGGTGGGATTGATGCTGGAAGACGTGAGCTGGGAGCCGCAGGGCATGCTGATCACCTTGCCCCGTTCGAAAACGGACCAACTGGGGGAGGGCATCGTCAAGGCGATTCCGTTCGGCGACGGCGTCTGCTGCCCGGCCACGGCCCTGCGCGCCTGGCTGGCCGCGGCGCACATCCGCTCCGGACCGCTCTTGCGCCCCGTCAATCAGTGGGGCCATGTGAGCGTGAAAGCGCTGCACGCGAGCAGCATCAATACGATACTGGAGGGCTGCGCCAGGCTGACGGAGCTCGATTACGTGCCGGAATTGTCCAGCCACAGCCTGCGCCGCGGCATGGCCACCAGTGCGCACCGCGCCGGCGCCGATTTCCAGGCCATCAAGCGCCAGGGCGGCTGGCGCCACGACGGCACCGTGCATGGCTATATAGAAGAGGCTGGCCGCTTCGAGGACAATGCGGCCGGCAGTTTATTGAGGGCGAAGAAGAAGCCGGCGGCCTGAGAGCGCCCGACAACACCTTGCGCTCTACCACCAATGCGTGAGGGAATGGAGCGGAAGGTCTGCCCGCGTCTCATGGCAGATGGGCAATCTGCGAAATCGGCGTAGCCATCCAAGGGTTGGTTTAACGCCCCATCATGGCGTCCGCCCGGCAGCGAACAAGACGGCCAGGCTAGTGCTCGTGCCATGGATTTGTGCGTCTGCTTTCGCCCCATTGCAGACTGTCGGCTTGGCAGCCTCGGGCAGCCCCATTTTTTTGAGTTTATCAATCGCAGATCTGTTGAGTCAGTTACCCCGCCTTGAAATCGCTGGAGATTGAATTGATCAATACTTTCCCAACCGCACCCCAGTCAAATCCCGCAAACTCAACTACCGTCGATGCGTATCTTCTTGAATTCCAGATTCCGCACCTCGTCTACGACAACCTGAAATCCGATAATTTTATTTCTGCTATTACGGTTGAATTGAATGCCGCCCATGAAATATTTATTTCCAGAAAACACATCCATCTTAACGGGCTTAAAAGTGACGGAGCCCACACGCACATTTTTGGCCATAAGCTGGCCGTTATCTACCACGAAAACGAAAGAGGAATTGAGCGCTTCGCTGTAGAACGTTCCCGTGAATTGAGCCAGTTCATTTTCTGCGTAGGAAACTGCCTTGTACGGTTCGAAAACAACGGGATCGCTTTCCCCCATGCTGAAGTGCATATCCATTTTTCCTTTCTTATCCACGAATTTAATAAAATAATGATCGTCGCCATCAATCTTCATTTGGAAGGTCGAATCGCTTAACGGGATCAGTACGCGGCCATCGGCTTCCGTCCGCGTGTAATACAAGACACCATTTTTAACGTGTACTCTCGCAGCAAGCGTCCGTTCGCTGCTCCAGTACACGCCTTCGTATTTCTGACTCTGCGCACGGCTCAGCTTCACGCTTTCGATCTTGGAATAATCGATGGTTTCAGGCTCGAGGAAATGGTCTTTCAATATCGTGGAAGCAATCTGCATGCCGTACATTCCGTTGTACGCTAGGCCGGAACTCAGTACGACAGCAGTAATTTCCTGATCGGGAAAATGGAAAATCGAGCTCGCGTATCCGCCAAAACTGCCTATCTGGTAAATCTTTGCAATTCCCCGTTCCTTGCCGGCGTGTTGCTGTCCGTATGTCGAAATACTGGCGATATCCTTGATGATTTCGCCGCCATCAAGCTTGATCGGTGCATTTAGTTTAGTGGCAAGCGCGTTTCCGCCGAGCGCGTCGGATAAGATGGCGGAGCGCCAGATCGCGAGGTCTCTGATCGAGCTGTAAAGATTGACAGGCCCTGGAACGTTTCCGCTGCCATAGTCGATTTTATAGGCGCCTTTGCCGTCATCGCGGTACGGCACGGCCGTGTTTTCAGGCGGCGCGTCGCCGTAGAGAAACGCGGTGTTCGTCATGCCGAGCGGCACAAAGATATTATTTTTGCAATATTCATCAAACGGTTTTCCCGATGCGACTTCGACGATCTTCGCCAGCAGTATCAGCCGCGTGTCGCCGCCCGGCGAAAAGACGTCACCCGGTTTGAAGTTCAATTTCTTTTGGCTTTTTACGAGTTCTAGGACGGCATTGTGCTGTTCGCCCCCTATCGGCTCCCAGCCTGACAACGACTTCAAGACCTTGTATCCATGCAAGCCATCGGTCGAGCTCAGCAAATGATTGACGGTGATTTTCTTGCCGAAATCCGGCAACCCCGACACATACATGCTGATGCTGTCATTTAATTTTATCTTGCCCTGCTCTTCGAGCTTCAAGACGGAGTACGCGATAAATTCCCAGGCAAGTGTATCGATTTGGAATTTCGTATTAACCGTGGCAGGAATCTTGTATTCGAGATTAGCGCTTCCGAAAGATTTCTCGTATATCAATTTGTCCTTCTTGAAGATAGCGACCGCAAATGCCGGTTTGTTCGGTGTATTGAGTTCGCTGACGATCTGGTCGAACTTCTCTATCAGGATTTGTTCGGCGCCGTCGTCCGCGCTTACCGAAAACGGAAGCAATACAAGGAGTCCCAGCATTAAATATGCTGCTTTTAAAGTTTGGATGTTCATTATCAGTTCCTGTCTATTTAATTGTGTCGCTGGAGATTCTTGATCACTTCCTGCGCCACGGAAACAGTGGCCGTCGGATCTTGTCCCGTGATGACGTTTCCGTCGACGATGAAGAAGTTGTCACCCCATCTTTTAGAATAGACAAAATTCCCGCCGTTCTTGCTAACCTCCTTATCGATGGAAAACGGAAATGCCTTGTAATATTCGGCTTTTGTGTCTTCGAAAATATCGGGGAATCCGGTAACTTTCTTGTTCGCGAAGATGAACGCGCCATCACGATTCTTTAGGTTGACAATTCCGGCCGTGCCGTGGCAGATGGCTGAGACAACGCCGCCATTTTCATAGATTGTGCTGGCGATATTCTGGATTTTTTCATTTTCTGCAACGCCAAACATAGCCGCCCCACCGCCGCTGTAATAGACGGCTTGGTACTCACTTGCGTTGATTTGTTCGGGCTTCAGCGTATTCTTGAGCAATGCCATGAAGCTGGCGTCATACAGGTGTTCCTTTTGCGTCGGATTCGACGTATCGACGTAGCCGACTGGAATTGCACCGCCATCGGGACTGACGAAATCCACGGCATAGCCATTTTTCCTGAAAACGTCGTAGGCAATGACTATTTCCTCGAAATGGTTGGCCGCGCTGATCTTCGTATTGCCATAGGTATGCTGGTTCGACGTGACGAACAAGATCCGGTTTTGCTGCTTTGGCACCGCTTTCCAGGTGTAACTCTTTTGCACGATCTTCCAAGAGCCCGCGTATTTGAGCAGCAGGAAATAATCGGTGTAAAGCCTGAAATTGGGCATTAGTATTTCTACCTTCGCGGTGGCCGCATTGTTTTCGATGTCGATCGATACGATGCTTCCGATGCGTCTAATTTTTTCGCCCGATTTGATTTGCGCGATGTACTGTTCTCCGGAACGGATCAGCAATTCATTGTCTTCCGTTACTGCGTATAACTTGAAATCAGGATGGAACGCCTGCTTCAACTTGGCCGGTTCACCATTAGCCGTTCCTTCCATATAGTCCGTCAAGGTTTTTGTGATCCGATCACGGTCCGCGCCTGCTACGGCAGGCGCCGTAGCAGCCATCGCCTGCCCGGTCATGCAAAACAAGAGAAAGACATGGAGAATGGCGCGCAAAAGAATATATTGGTTCATACATTACCTAAAGTTTCACTATTACCTATTCGCCGAAGGTAAATACGGTTGTTCGGGCGGCTATCGGATCCGCACACTGTGCGACGAAGCGAAGCTGCCGAATGACACGTTAGAGCGAACGGGGAAGTCCATGGTCGCAAACCACAATTTCGGACTCCGGATCCATAATTCGAGAGGGATTTCAACGATGGTCGCGACGAAGCGCAAGCCCAAGTTCAGGCGGCCAGCACACCGGGCTTACCGGCGCCAACGGTCGGCAGCTGCGTGCGACGCGGTATGTCAGGAATCGCTGGTGACGCGATGGCGTTGCGGCGATGCCGGCGCACAGTCGGCGCCATCGCCACAGGACGAGAGCGGCATCGATGCAAAGACCGCTCGATAGCCGGCAGGCGTTTGCCCCGTGATCTTCTTGAACGCGGCAAAAAATGTGGAATTGGAATTGAAACCACTGCGCTCGGCAACGAGTTCCATATTGAGGTGGGATGCCGTGATCAACAGGTTTTTGGCGTGCTGAATGCGAAATTCATTAATATAAAGGTTGAAACTTTTATTGAGGTTTTCATTGATTACCTGGGAAACCGTCGTTTGCAGGTTGCCAACTTTCTTCGCCAGCATCGCCAGGCTCAAGGCCGGATTCAAATACAACTGCTGCTCGCGCATTACCTTATCGAGGGAATTGAGCAATGCGCGGATATCATCGTCGTTCATTTTCTTATTCTGGTATTTTTCCTTCTTGCCTGCCTCGTCCACCGCTTCATTTTTCACGATATACGTCATGATCGTGATGTGGATAGAAAAAGTAAACGAGAGCGCGCCTATAATATAAGACGTGAATGGCGTGCTAACGTAAGCGACGAGTATCAGGAGACTACTGAAATAAACGCTGAGCAGGAGCGCTGTTTGACGGGAAAATCGGCCATCGACGCGGCCCAATACGCCGCGCGCCTGCCATAGCTGCCTGCCAGCCAATAGCAAACAAGAAAACCAGTAAACATGGATGCCGCAAATCACATAGAACCAAGTGTCCGTATTGCGCGAATACGGGAATAGCACGGCGATGCCGATTAAGGATAAGGGCAGAAAAAGATGCGAGCGCCAGTGCTTGCTGACGGCACTGTCTGTCACGTCGGCCAGATGGCAATGGACATACAGATATGTCAGCGGCCCGATCAGCAGGCACGCCGACAGGCCCAGTTGAATAAACGCGACAGCAAGGTCGGGATTAAAGTAGTAAAACGCCGATTTAACCGTGCGAAAACCGATCACCAGCAGCAATGCGCCGAGCATGGCATGCGTCAGGCGATGGGATCGGCGGCTGAAAAAGTAGAACGCCAGCAATACGCCATTCACGGCGCCCAGGGCGCTAAAGAAAAATAGTAGTAGGCTTGAGATCACTGGTCGGTTGGTGACGTTTAACTGCGTTATGGGCCGGGGCCCGTAAAAAATCGAAAGCGTCGCACATCATCGCATAGTCGCTCATCGCTGAGAACGCTTCCCCGCGATGCCTTCGACTATACGCTGACCGGCGCCGCGACCCTGCAGCCATATTGCCCGAATCCCGGCTGCGCGCCGTGAGCGCCCTGCTCGATCCAGTCGAGCTTGTCGCGCAACTGCGCGCGCATCCAATTCAGCTCGGCAGCTTTCGCTTCAATCTCCTCCAATTGCCCGCGCAGGATGGCCACGGCGCGCGCAGGAGGATTGACCTGTTCGCGGTGCTTTGTATCGCGCGCCGCGATGTCCTTAATTGACCAGCCCAGCACCTGGCCCGCGCGGATCACCTCGACGGTCAGCATAAAGTCACCCGTGAAAAAATGGTAAGGCGTCCCAACGGTCAATGATAGCGCGGTTGTTTTAGTTAGCTAGCATGTCAGTGTGAAATCGTTCTTGCATAAGTTTTCAAAAATTGACGAAGGAGGGCGTGAATATCCGGAATTGGCCGATAGCGGACGGCTGGGGTGCATCATTGTATGGCGCTGTTATTCCTTTGGCAAGCAAGAGACATACAAGTGCTCTTGTGAGGGGGCTAAGATAACGGCTTGGCGAAATGGATGCGTTCCTTGGCCGGGTCGCCAACTTGCTCCACTAGCCGTATCTGGTATCCATTGCGGATCAGCAAGCGCAGCATGGCCGGATAGCGGTTCATCGATTTCACCGTGATGGATGTAAAACCGTGTGCTCTGGCCCAGGCTTCCTGGCTATCCAGCAACTGCTGCGCCAGGCCCGTCTTGCGGTGCGCAGGCAGCACGCCGCCCAGCCAGCTATACAAAGTGCCATCCTCGGCGCCATACCCCAGCTTGCAGCCCACGGGCTGGCCGTCCACTTCGGCGATGAGCACCAGTGCGCCGGCTGGCAACCGGTCCTGCAACTGCGCCAGGCTGCGCCGCTGGTCGAACTCGGGAATCGCCTGCAGCACGTGCCAGGCTTCCGCGATGGTGCCAGGTCGTATCATGCGGCGGCTTGCTCCCGGGGGCGGATGATCATGCAGGTGGCTGTCGCGTGCGCGTACACTTTACCGGCCTCGTCGCGGATCGTGCCTTCGGAAATGACCAGATTGCGGCCCGCATTGATCACTTTGCCTTCCGCGTAGACCGTCACGTTGAAGGGCAGGGGGCGGCACATCTTGATGTTGAGGTCTGTCGTGCCATAGCTTTCGCCGGCCGGCAAGACCGTGTGCGTGGCGCAGCCCGTGACCGTGTCGAGCACGGTGGCCGCGAAACCGCCATGCACGCCGCCCATGGGATTGGTGTGCGTTTCATTCGCCGTCGCCGTGAAGATGACGCGGCCATGCTCCACCGTGTGCGCATCCATGGGCATGGTCTTGGAAATGCCGGGGCGGGGAAACAGGCCTTGCGCGAAAGCTTGCATCAGTTGCAAGCCGCTCATGTCGTTGGGGTGCATGGTAACTATATGGACGCCTCCCGTTTGGCAAGGTGATTTTGTGTGTTTCAGACAGGCTAGGCTGCAGTTCTATATCCGGCCTTGTTGCAGTTGTATTGCTCTGCGGGCCCCGATGAAATCG